>NZ_AEEA01000037.1 GCF_000297095.1 Treponema primitia ZAS-1
GCCCTCCCCTGCCGGAGTGGGGGTAATCGCCGTTACCAGGATGAGCTTGCCGTCCTTCTTGTCCTTAAGCTCGTTGTTAAGGTAGTTGTAGTCTATCTTCGCTTTGTACTTTCCGTACTGCTCAATATACTTCTCGGGAATACTTAACTTCGCTGCGATTTCATTAACATCATAGGCGTGTTCGGGATAAACCGCTTGGGCGATATCAATGTCTGAACCGATAAACTTCTTCACCGCGTCTGAACCTTTTGCCATACTGTTCACCTCAACTTTAGTACAATTAGCCCTGATCAGGGCAATGCGCCAACGGCGCGACCACAATACAAAAAGGGGGACGATTCCAAAGACCTCGTCTCTTGGAAATCAGTCCCCTCATCTTACTTACACAACGAGACGAGATTACCATCGGTAACGATCTTGGCAACTTTCTCCGCTTTATTGAGAGCGTAGAAGTGAACGCCCTGAAGGTCAGTCTTCAAGTAGCTCTTTACTTCGTTGATTGTGTATTCCATGCCGTATTTTTCAAAATCCGCCGCGTATTTCTTGGTAAGATCGTCGTACTGTTTGAGGGTTTCTTCGGAAGAACTCTTGGGCGGGGGCGGGGGCGGGCTGTATTGACCGACGATCCGTGAAAGTTCCACCGGAATGGCGCCGGGAATTGTCATGTCGATAGCATTTCTGCGGGAAAGAATCGGCATAATGCCAATAACAAAGGGGAGTTTGATGCCGGCCTTGCGGCACTGGGCGACCCACTTTTCATAAGCAGGGATATCATGACAGGTCTGGCACATAACAAGCTCAGCGCCCGCATCCTGTTTCGCCTTGAGGTAGTTGATGTCGCTTTCAAAGCTGGAAGCAAGGAGATGCCTTTCGGGATAACCTGCGGCGGCAAAACATATTTGAGGGAATTCCTTGTGTAAAAAGCTGATAAGCTGGTTTGCGTGCTCAAATTCGCCGCCGGTGGATGACTTGATGTCCCCGGTGACCGGATCTTTCTGAAAATCGCCGCGCATGGCAAGACTATTTTCAAGCCCCATGGCCACATATTCCGCAAAAATCGCCTTTAACTCGGCGGCTGTTTTCCCAATACACGTAAAGTGGGTTACACAATTGACTTTGTGGTCAACGATGTATTTGCAAATTTCCTTTGACTCGCCCACATTGGTGCCCATGGCGCCATAGGTGCAGCTAATAAAATCCGGCTTTAATTGGAATAATTGGTCCAGCTCTTTTTGCAGCTTCGGAATACCATCCTTTTCTTTGGGTGGAAACACCTCAAATGATAGGGTCTTCTTATTTTTCAGAATCTCCGCTACTTTCATTTCCCTCTCCTCTCTTTTAAACTTTTAAAACAGGAAAAAATCCCGTTGTTTACAAAATTTTATATTCCCAGCTTCTGTATGATCTCCCCCAGCGCCTTTTTGATAGGAGAATCCTCCGGCAGGGTAACCAGGGCTTTGCCGTCGGCGTCGAACTTGTACACCGAATCGTCCATGGGGATCACCCCAATAAGGGAAAGTTTCTGTTCCGCAATTTCGTCCAGCAGCCCCTGCTCCAGCTTCCCCCCTGGGGCGCGGTTCACGATGAGACAGACCTTGTTGGCCTTAAAATCCAACTGTTCTATCATCTCGGCAATGCGGCCCGCAGCCTGTATGCCCCGCCGGGAACAGTCGCTTACCAGGAGTATCAGATCCACCGGGGGCAAAATTCCCCGGCTGATATGCTCCAGCCCCGCTTCGTTATCTACTATTAAATAGTTGTAATTCTGATAGTACTTCTGGAGCTGATCCCGGAGAAGATCGTTTACAAAGCAATAGCAACCCTTACCCTGGGTCCGGCCCATGACCAGCAAATCGTAATTGTCCAGCTCCACCAAAGCTGCGCTAAAGCGGAAATTAGCGTATTCCTGCTTTGACATCCCCGGTGGTATGGGATTTTTTTCGGCAAATTCCGACTTGGCAATTTCTTCGCGTATATCCCCAAGGGTTATGGTCGTTTCCACCCCCAGGACTTCATTCAGATTAGAGTTTGGGTCGGCATCCACCGCCAGGATGGGGCCTTTCCCGGTCTGGGCGAGGTAATTTAAGAACAAACCACAGAGCGTGGTCTTTCCCACACCGCCTTTCCCAGCCATGGCAATGCTATAAGTCATGTTCCCTACTATAATACTACTCGGTTTATCTGTCAACCGCCGCTTATCGAGCTTTTTTTATATATATATTCCGAATTGGCCTTGACGGTATGGCCTTTTTAGGTTTTATTCTATAAATATATGGTCTCTTCATTTAGGTCCTCCCAAGAGGTATTCGACTGGTTAAACCGGTTTGTAAACCTTGAGGCGGGCCAAAAACCTAGCAGTTTCCGTCCCGAGCGGATGGAACTTATCGCCGCAGTGGCGGAACACCCCGAATTGTGCGCCCCCTCTTTCCACGTAGCGGGTTCCAAGGGCAAAGGATCGGTTACGGGGATGCTCAGCTCGATCCTGGAGGCAGCGGGGCATAGTGCCGCCCAATACGTATCCCCCCATGTAGCGGATTTCCGGGAACGGATAAGCCTTAACCGCGCTTTCCTTGACGAAAAGGTCTACATTGAGGCGGGGAATGAGCTGCGGGACCTGACGAATACCCTGTCGGATACGTCGAAGGCCGAGTACCGCATCTTTACCGGGGATGCCCCGGACGACGCCCCCCCTACTTACTTTGAACTTTTAACCCTGTACTTTTTCCTCTGCGCCCGGATTGTCCGCTGTAACGCCATGACCGTGGAGACCGGCATGGGGGGCAGGCTGGACCCCACCAACATTGTTGATCCCCTTGTCACGATAATCACCGTCATAGAGTTGGAGCATACGGAATTTCTGGGTAATACCATTACTGAGGTAGCCTGGGCGAAGGCGGGGATCATCAAGCGCGGGAAACCGCTTATCCTGGCGGAACAGTGCGACGAAGCCCTGGCGGTTTTCCGGAAGACCGCAGCGGAAAAGAATTCTCCCCTGCTCTACTTCCCCGATATTGCGGAAATCAGGGATCTTACAATCCGGGACGGTGGTACGGATTTTACCCTGTCCTTTAAGACCGGTGGATTTTTTTCCGAGCCCCTGAAACTGAGCGTAGGCATACCCGGCGCCGTGCAGGCCCTGAACGCGGGGCTTGCGGTTATCGCCTTAAAAACCGCCTACCCTTCCCTGGATGCAGAAACCATACGCCAGGGACTCAGCAGCTTTACCCTGCCTGCCCGGTTTGAAAGGCTGGGCGCCGGAAAACCGCCGGTAATCATCGACGGGGCGCATACGGAAAAAAGCGTGGAACTCTGTGTGAACACCTTTACTGCACTTTACGGTGAAGGGGGCATATTCATCTTCGGGTGCGCCGCCGGGAAAAACGCCGAAGCCATGGCGGCAATACTAACGCCACGGTTTTCCAAGATTATCATCACCACCCCGGGGACTTTTAAAATAAGCGACCCCAAGGGCGTCCACGAAGTATTTGCGAAGGAACTGCAAAGACAGGGCAAGGCGGCCGCTTCCACGCCGGAGTTGCTGTTTATACCGGAAACGAAAAAGGCTATAGACTACGTTTTGGAAGAAGGCCGGAAGAAATGCCTGCCTGTTTTAGGGACGGGATCGTTTTACCTGGCGGCGGAGATACGGGCGCAGTTCAAGGCGGACTAGAAGGATAGATTCATTTCTCCTCATCGTCGGCCATCATGGAGCGGCCCCTTCGTAACGCTGCGTTGGGGAACTTCTTGTTGATTTCCAGGATATATTTTTCCAGGTTCCGCTCTTTTTCGTTGACCGTATCAAATAGTTCTCCCTGCCGGGGGGCGTTTCCGGTTTCCAGGTTCAGAAGCCCTGCGCCGATGAGCCGCACTCCCCTGCCGCTTTGGTACTTCCGGTGAAATAAAACGGAAAGATGGTCAAACAGTTCGTCTATGGTCCCAACTGGGCGCGGAAAAGTTTCCCGGGCGCTTTCGGTGGAAAAATCTTCGTAGCGGATCTTTATGGAGACCGTCCTGCTCTGCCAGCTTTGATTCAAAAGGCGGAACATGAGGGTTTCACAAATTTCAAACAGGGCGGTCTCTATGGTAAATTCATCGTAGAGATCGTAGGGGAAGGTGCGTTCGGCGCTCATAGAATGGGTCCCCCGCTCGTTCTCAAAGGCTTCCGCCGCCTCTCCACGGACCGCGCGGTACAGAAAAAGACCGAAGGCGGCGCCGAAGATGGACCGTAGATTTTCTAAAGACAAACGGTGAATGTCTTCGCAGGTTTTAAACCCATACTTCCTGAACTGTTCCTGGGTTTTGTTTCCGGCGCCCCAAATTTTGCTAACCGGAAGGGCGCACATGAATCCAGCCTCCTCTCCTACAGCAACAACGGACATACCGTCCGGCTTAGACATGCCCGAGGCAATTTTGGCGACATACCTGTTGGAAGCAAGCCCCAGGGAAACCGTAAGTCCGGTCTTCTCCCGAACCACTTCCTTGAGTTTAGCCCCAAGCTGGGCCGGAGGACCCAATAGTTTTTCTGTGCCGGTAATGTCCAGGAACGCTTCATCAATAGAAATCTGCCTGACATCGGGGGCAAAATCCGCAAAGACCGCCATGACTTCCGCCGATTTTTCCCGGTAGCGATTCATGTTCCCCCGCAGGTATATTCCCTGTGGGCAGAGTTTATACGCCTGGGCTACGGGCATGGCGGAGTGGATCCCGAATTTCCGCGCCTCGTAGGATGCGGTGGACACCACGCTGCGCCGATCCCCGGGCAAGCCGCCTACAATGACGGGCTGCCCGCAGTATTCAGGATGATCTAACTGTTCAACCGATGCATAAAAGGCATCAAGGTCGGCATGGATGTAGTAGGGCATGGGGCGAAATAAGTTCCCCTACTCCACCTTGAACCGGGCCAGTTCCGCAGTAAGGGTGTTGATGTGTTCCTTGTTGTCCCCGCTGATGGTGTTTACCCGGTTTATGGCGATATTGATCTGATCTGCCCCGGTGGCCATTTCATTTACGCCGTTGGTTATCTCCTGGGTTACCGTTTCCAGGTTTCGGCTTTCGTTGATCACTTCCTTGCTGCCCGTAAACATCTCCTGGGAGCCCTGCTTTACCTGCTGGGTGATGTCGTTCAGCTTGGCGATGGCGTCCAGAATCTGCTTGCTCCCCTGTCCCTGCTCCTCCATGGCGTTACGGATCTGCGCCTCCTGATCCGATACGGTCTTCACCGCCGCGTCTATGGCGCCAAAACGGTCAAGAACGGTGTTTGTCGATTTTGTTATCTTGTCTATGGCGTCTTTTATCTTTTTCAGGGTGTCCGAGATGATCTTGGACTGCCGGCCTGAGTTTTCCGCCAGTTTACGGATCTCGTCGGCCACCACCGCAAAGCCACGCCCCGCTTCGCCTGCGTGGGCCGCTTCGATAGCGGCGTTCATCGAGAGCAGGTTGGTCTGGCTGGCGATATTCTGCATCACCGAGTTGATCTCCAGGAGGCCCTCGGACTCCCTGGCTATTTCCTGAATATCCGCAGAGACACCCTGGAGCCCCGTGCGGCCTACCTCGGAGGCTGCGGTTAGTTCTTCTACGTTTTCAGCGTTCCGCTTCAAGGTCGCCGTAACGCTCTGAATATTGGCAAGCATCTCCTCAATGGCCGATGATGACTGGGCCACACTGCCGGTCTGTTCTTCCACCTGGCCGCTGAGCTTTTCAATGTTGATGGTTACCTGCTCCATGGTAGAACCGGTTTCAGTTACCGAGGCGGACTGGTTTATCGCCTGGCCCTTGATACTCTGGATGTTGGCGGTGATCTGGTTTATCGCCGCAGCGGTTTCGGTCATGTTGCTTGCAAGCTCACTCCCGATATCAGAAAGTTTTATGGAATGTTCCTTTATGGCAACGATCATGTTCCGTATCTTGTCCAGGGTTTGGTTAAAAAATGATGCCAGGGTTCCAATCTCATCCATTCGTTTAATGGTGATGCGCCTGGTTAAATCCCCTTCGCCTTCGGATATTTCCTTAAGGATGGCACTTACCGCTGCAAGGCGGCGGAAAATCCTCCCCATAAATACGATGGTAATCACTATGCCGATGGCGGATAAAACTACCGCCAGGATTATCTGCCGCAGGGTCTGCGTTTCTATCATTTCAATGAGACTTTCCGCTTCAAAATCACAGCCGACGATCCCCACCATATCCCCCCGGGAATTGAGGATGGGGGCATAGGTCGATATCATCCAGCCCCACTCAGCCTGCTGGGTCATACCGCTGCTCTGGGCAAGCTCGGTCCGCCAAGTCCTCTCGAAGGCAGGATCGTAGCTTGTGGTGTCCTCCTCAAAGCCCAGGGGGGTAAAATTTTCCGCATCAGTCGGGGGAGCGCTCCCGTCAATTATGTACCGATAAATGCTGCCCTCTGCGGGCGCCATGGTATACAGAAACTCGGCCACCGTGTCTTCCTTTATTGCAAACAGCTTGAGTCTGACTTCCTCATAAAAGGGATCATTTGCGTCCAGGGTTTTGGTCAGGCGCTCAAAGGAATCCCCATCGATCAGAGCGGCAGCCTTGTCGGTAATGGTAGTCCCCTGGTCAATAAAGACGGAGGACGCCACAGCCATGCTTTCCCGCAGGGCCATAATCGTGATAATTGCGCTTAGGGCTACAATAAAAATCGCAAAAAATACGACAAATTGGGTTTTTAGGGATATGACCTTTTTCATACAAGCTCCTTAATTATGGAATCTTATCATTTCTTTACAGTTTTTGGAAGAAGTATTTGAATTGTCTTCTTGATATATGATAGCATATACGCTATCATATGACCATGGGAAAGGATGTTTTAGCAAATCCAAAAAATGTAAAATTTGTGGATTTGTTACAAATTTGTACAGAAAATTTTGGAGGACAAGAATGGTAAAAAATAGTTTAATTGACAAATATACGTATCGGGTAGAATGGTCTGCAGAAGACAATGTTCATATAGCGCATTGTCTGGAATTTCCATCGTTAATGGCGCATGGAAATACGGCCGGAAAGGCATTAATGGAAATTGAAAAGGTAGTAACGGAGAGCATAAAATGGATGGAAGAAGAAAACGAACTTATTCCGGAACCATTTGGACTAAAAAAATTCAAGGGGAATTTGACTTTAAGGGTACCATCGGAAATACACAAGAATTTGGTCATAAAATCAGCTGAAGAAGGGGTTTCATTAAATCAATACATACTATCAAAGATTTCATGATACATTTATAAATTTAATAAAAGAATTAAAATTAGGTTTAATAATAAAAATAGAAAAGAAAATAGAAATAAATAAAGAATGGTTTAAAAAAATATAAATTCCGGACGCTGCCTACCGAAGCGGAATGGTAATATGCCTGCCTATTGGCGCAGGACCCCATCGGCCCCGAGCTGGGTACGGAGCGTATAAACCGGGGCGGCGCCTGGTCATCCTCCGCAAAGTCCCTGCGTTCCGCCTACCGGTCTTTCAATACCACGGTTACGAACGGTAATAACCTGGGCTTCCGGATAGCCCGATCCGCGGAATAAACAACAGAATAATTTTCAGTACTCAAATTCACTGTCGCCGATAAACTCCCGGAGTATGCTCTGTCCGGGCACATACTGGGGCGGGATGGGGGCGAAGTTTTCCAGAAAAGCCAGGAGCCGCACCGTTTCTGCGTATTCCGGCATATTGGGTTTTACCCTGCGGAGCTGGGGTTCGGCGATAAACTTAAGCGCCGCCAGCTCATAGTCCAGGGCGGAGTTAAAGACCATGTCGGCCCCTTCCTGGAAGGGAAAAATGTGTTTCCGTTCCCCAGCCTGAACGCTGGGCCACATCCTGATGGTTGCCGCGGCATCCTTGCCCCGGAACTGATAGTCCCGGACTATGCGCCGCAAAAGACGGTTGTCGCTGGTGGGGATACGGTTATGATCGTCCAGGTTAAGCTGGGTAAGAGCGGAAATATAGACCTTAAACTTATTACTCTGATCTATCCGGGATGTCAGAGCGTCGTTAAGGCCGTGGATACCCTCGATGATCAGCATGGACCTTCTGCCCATGCTGATCCGTTTACCGTTTCCCTTTGCCCGGGGCCGGCCTGCGACAAAATCAAAACCGGGAAGCTCCACTTCCCCGCCGTTAAAAAGGGTAAGGAGCTGTTCATTCAGCAGGGAAACATCCAGGGCTTCCAGACATTCAAAATCCGGCTGGCCATTTTCATCCAGGGGGGTCTTATCGGTACCCACATAATAATCATCCAGGCTGATGGCTATGGGATCTATGCCCAGGACCTTAAGCTCTACGGAAAGCCGCTTGGCGGTAGTGGTCTTCCCGGAGCTGGAAGGCCCGGCAATTAACACGGTCTTAACAGAATCCCTGCGCGCATAGATACGGTCGGCGATTGCGGCGAGCTTTTTTTCCTGGAAGGTTTCGGCAATGCGGATATATTCCCGGATAGTCCGATTGGCAACAAGACTGTTAAGATGCCCCACCGCATGGACCCCGATGATGCGCCCCCACCGTTTGTATTCATGGTACACCGAAAAAAGCCCGGGCTCATCCTCAAAGGGATCGATTTTTGGAAAACGGCCTACCCCGGGGAAGCGGAGGAGAAACCCTTCCTGGTAGGGCAGAAGCTCAAAAACAGAAAGTATACCGGTGCGGGCAGCCAGGGGTTCAATGTAGAGATCCGAAAAGCCCTTGCATTGGTTGACCCGGATTCTGGATTCACTGCGCTGTTCCAGGAGCATCCTGGTATCGGTCTGTTTGTTCTTCTCAAACTGATCCAGGGCATCCGTATAGGCCATGTACCGGCAGGTAATGGGGATATCCTCCCGGATCAAAACATGCATCTTTTCTGTCAGAGCTTTAATTTCATCGGCGGATGGGGGTTTTTCGTCCGCAAAGGTATAGAAGTAACCATTTCCCAGGGAATGGCCTATCCGGAGATTCCGGCCGGGAAAGAGTTCCTGCCCCGCCAATGCCAGGAGAAAGGCCAGGGAACGGCGATAGATCATGGCGCCTTCGGTACTGTTTGGAAAAATTGGTTCAAGGACGGCGTTGATCTCTATCCGTACCGACAGGGGAAGTATCTGGTTGTTAATCTTAACCGCCAGTATCTCTACCCCGGGAAGAAGTTCCGGAAGCAGATCCGCCGCCGAAGTACCCGAGGGAATGCGGCGGGGAACAGGGGGTGTACCGGCATCATCATTGGGGTTAATAAAGCGCAGTTCTACTTCATTCATGTTCAGGCCGTAGATCTCCCAGGTATTCTTCTATCAAATCCAGCTTTAACTGCCGCAGCTCTTCGGTGATAGAAACTTTGTAGAGGTGGGGGTTAAGGAGCCGCTTGTAGCTGTTGTCAAATGTTTCCAGCTCCGCTTTGGTATGACGGCGGATCTCCTCCAGGGAAGGCTGGGGCGATGTTGGCTCGCCATTTTCCAGCCGGAGTTTGAGCAAGGGCTCTGCTGCCCCATCCAGGGTATGATAGAAATGGCGGTAGTCCGCCGAGGGATGCCAAAAAACATAGCGGTTCCCCCGTTCCGGGGATTTCGTTAGTCCATCGTTCTCCAGGCTCAATACATCCGCCACGGACATACCCTGGTTATCCCTGAGCCGCCAAACCTGTTTAAGCCCGGGGTTGGTGGTCTTCTCGGGGTTGTCCGAAAATTTAATAGCAGGTATCAGCTTTCCGGAAGCGTCTTCCCGGACGGTAAGTTTATAGACCCCCGTAAATGCCGCTTCATCACCGCCGGTAACCATCCGGGTCCCCACTCCCCAGGAATTGATGGGCGCCCCCGCATCGGTAAGGGTCTGGATGATGCTCTCATCCAGATCGTTGGAAACAGAAATCTTCGCGTTGTTAAAACCCGCCTCATCAAGGCGTTTCCGTACCTGAACCGAAAGGTAGTGAATATCCCCGGAATCCAGACGGACCCCGAAGTTTTTCCCCTTCGCCACCACCCGTTTGCCCACCTTAATTGCGTTAGGCGTCCCGCTTCGCAGGGTATCGTAGGTATCAATAAGAAATACCGGAAATTCGGGGTAGAGATCCGCATAGGCCTGGAATGCCTCTTCCTCGCTGGGGAAAGCCATGATCCAGGAATGGGCCATGGTTCCCAGGACGGGAATACCAAATTCCTTGCCCGCAAGCACATTGGAGGTACCGGCCGCGCCGCCGATAAATGCCGCCCGGGAAGCGGACATGGCCCCATCCGGACCCTGGGCGCGGCGGAGGCCGAACTCCATCACCGAGCCCTTGCCCGTGGCAAGCCATACCCGGGCGGTCTTGGTGGCGATGAGACTTTGGAAGTTGATTATATTGAGGAGCATACCCTCGATGATTTGACATTCGATGAGCCCGCCGGAAACGCGGATCAGTGGTTCCTGGGGAAAGATCACCGTACCTTCATCCATAGCCCAGAGAGACCCGGTAAATCGGAAATCCCGGAGATAATCCAGGAAGGGTTTCTCAAAAAATTTGAGGCCCTCCAAATAGTCGATATCTCCGGCGGAAAAGGAAAAATTCTGCAGGGCTTCCAGAAGGGGGCCCAGGCCGGCAAATACGGAAAAACCCCCGCCAAAGGGGTGACGGCGGAAGAACATCTCGAAGACCGCCCGCTTATCCATTTTATTCTTCCAATAACCCTGGGCCATGGTGAGGGAATAAAAATCCGTAAGCAGGGCCGAGTGTATCATCCCAGAATTTCCTGGGTTGTTATGAAGGAAATCCCTGCGCCCCGCATAAGGCTCGTGGCCTGTTTCACCGAACCTTCCGGCACATTCACCCCACAGACCGCATCGGAAAGGACAACCACCTGATACCCCAGACGCACGGCGTCCATGGCGCTATAGAGAACGCAGTAATCCGTGGCGAGCCCGCCGATAAAGATCTGCTTAATATCCAGGCCCTTCAAAAATCCATCCAGCCCCGTTGAGGTGTACCGGTCATTTTCAAAAAACACCGAATAGGAATCCAGATTCCCCCGATAGCCCTTACGGATAATCAAATTCACATAGTCCAAATTGAGCTCGTCATGAAACTGAGCGCCTTCACTGCCCTGGATACAGTGATCCGGCCACATTACCTGCTGTATCGCCGGGAGGGCATATTCCTGTATCGGGTCCCGCCGGTGGATCCCGGGGTTTTGAACCGATTCCGGAACCGGGAGGAGAATTATCTCATTCACTTTTTTACCCGGGTGGGACGACGCGAAAGAACTATGATGAGCCGGGTGCCAATCCTGGGAGGCAATAACCTTGTTTCCGTCATGGGCAAATCTTTTTGCCGCCAGGTTGAGGGGTTCAATGACCTCATAACCCCGGCTTACCGCTAAAGCCCCGTTGGGCCTTTGCTTCCCATCCTTCCCGGTATAGGCGGGACAAAAATCGTTCTGCACATCAACCATTATCAGGGCGGCTTCCCCAATATCGATAGCCATACATTCTCCTAGCCCTTATAATACAACAATGACTCAAAATGTAAAAGGGCAATTAACCATCGCAGCCTGTGCATTCTTCTGGAGCACCGCCGGGCTATTCATCAAAATAATCAACTGGCATCCCATGGTAATTGCGGGAATACGAAGTCTTTTCGCCGCCCTTTTCATGATAGCTGCGGGGCGTATGGGGCGGCGGAAGCGCTGGGGCAAAGCTCCCCGCCCGGCTTTTTTTGGGGCCGCCCTCAGCTACGCAGCTACCATGATCCTCTTTGTTGCTGCCAATAAGTTGACCTCCTCGGCCAACGCTATTCTTTTACAATACAGCGCCCCCGTATGGGCAGCCCTCTTTGGGTGGATCCTGGCGAAGGAAAAACCGCAGACCGGGCACTGGATCGCCCTGGGAGCGGTCCTTGTGGGACTGCTCCTCTTTTTCAGGGAAGGCCTCGCGGGAGGCTCCTTCCTCGGAGACTGCCTGGCGGTACTTGCGGGGATTAGCATTGGGCTGTACTCGGTTCTTATGCGTATGCAAAGGGAGGGAAATCCGGCGGACGCCTTGATTCTTTCCCACTGGTTCACCGTTATTGCCTGTATCCCCTTTCTGTTTATCGCCCCCCCGGCGCCTACGGCGGGGAATATCCTGGCGATCCTCTTCCTGGGAATAGTGCAGAACGGCGCTGCCGGGCTGCTTTTTGCCTATGGAATCCGGCGGGTCCGGGCGGTACAGGCCATGCTTATCGCCGTGGTAGAACCGGTTATGAATCCGGTCTGGGTTCTAATCGTTACCGGGGAAAAACCCGGCGTTTTTACCCTTATAGGAGGGGGCATCATCGTTACTGCGGTGATCCTTTCATCAATCACCGTAAAAGAGGGAAACGCCAAAACCTAGCCCACTTCTACCCTGTTCTTCCCACCCTCTTTGGCCTTCCGCAGGGCTGCTAAAGCCCGGTCGATCACCTTGATTTCGTCCTCAGCCTCAAGGCGGGTGGGGGCTTCGGCAATACCAATGCTGGTGTGTATGGAAAGGGTTACCGGCTCCCTGCTTTCTTCAGAACTTGCCACGATAATTTTCTGAATAGACACCAGCTCTCGGACCCGTTCGGCGATACTTTTTGCCACTTCTACATTTACATCGGGCAAAAGTATGGCGAATTCATCCCCATCAAGCCGGGCGCAAATGTCTCCGGTGCGCATTATGCCCCGGATTACATCCGCCACGGTAACCAGTATCCGGTCCACAGCGTGGGAACCGTAGCGGTCATTTATCTCATGGATATTGTCCAGATCCATCACCATGAGGGACATCTTCCTCAGTTCTAGGGAGCCGTTTTTAATCCGCTCCTTGATGGAATTATCCAGGAAACGGCGGTTATAGAGCCCGGTAAGATCGTCGGTAATGGCCCGGCGGCGGGCAGTTTCCCCCCAGCTCATCAGGTCCCGCAGATGCTGGGCGGTTCTGTCCAGCCAGATATTCTGGACCCCGGCAATGGCAAAGAGCATCTTTACACCGATCATGGGATGCATATAGATGATACGGTAGAAATCAAGGGCTTGGAGTACCACCAGCTCCGAATCTTCCTTGGCGCTGATAGTGGCTGACCGGGGTTCGTTGGCGATGATGGACATCTCCCCAAAAAAATCCCCCGGGGGTATGCTGAACATATAGCGGGGGGTTCCATCGGACTGGGCAACAAAGGCGCTCAGATCCCCCGAAAGAAGGACGAACATCTCCTCCCCCGCATCCCCTTCATTAAAAATAACGGCGCCCCGTTTTATAGGCCGACGTTCCAGAAAAGTAGTGACCGCATTAAATTCCAGATCACTGAGGCTCGAAAAAAGCGGGGAATTGATCAGCACCGGGTCTGCAAAAAATGGAACTAATTCACCGTTATTCCCACTGGTTTGATCGCTCATTTCACCGCTCCCCGTTGATAATGGACAATGTGGTTTCCCCCATTCTGTCTGGCTTCACGCAGAAGGGAAAAATTACCCGTGAAAAAGGATTCCCAAAGGGGCTCATCCTCAGGCCAGACTCCATAGGATATGGTAGCAGAAAAAGTATAGGCCTCTTCCGTTCCCTTGAGAGGAAGGGGCTTAAAGGCGTTGATAGCCGCAGCCACTTCTTTCGCTATCTCCTCCGCCTGGCTGTGGCTGGTCTTATTCATCAAAAGACCCACCTCATTGCCCTTAAAACGCAGGGCATAACCCCGGCCAAGCCGGCGGACTATGTTTTTTAATACCATGGCAATCCGAACCATGGTTTCGTCCCCTACGGCATTGCCGTAGGTATCCAACAGCTGCTGAAACCGGTCCGGTTTCAGGATGATCAGGGCAGTAGGGACCTCCAGGAGCTGGTTCAGCTCAGCGGTCAGGTAGGATTGCCTCCAGAGTCCGGTCACGGGGTCTTCATAGGCCCTGCGATTCAGCTCCTGGACCCAGGATATGTTCTCCACAATAACCTTTTGAATCCGTTTGATACGGCTGGTGAGCATCAAAATCGATCCCAGAAGTACCCGGGATACCGCAGCGGGGTCTTCCCGGGCAAAATCTTCCAGGGTGATACCATAGGCGGGAAAGAGGATCACCACCGAATCCTTTGCCGCTTCGGCATTGGCATCGAAATCCCCACGCCGGGCAAAGTCAAAGTCTCCGATGATATCCCCGGAGGTAAACCGGGCCATTTCATCGATACCGCCTTCCTCCTGGGACCGGAAGATACGGATTTCACCCTCCAAAAGCAGGTAAAAATGTTCCGCCCTTTCACCGGCGGAAAAAAGCCTGGCTCCCCTACGCAGCTGCAATATGCTCGAATGGTTGGCAGCAATTTCCCGCTCCATTTCGAGGAGGGCGGAAAAAATTTCCGCCTGCAATATGGGGGAAGAATCCAAGTCTAGTGGAGCCGTTGGTTTATTCATTTCCTGTCCTCTTTTCCCGCAAGTATACCACAAACGTCAAAAAAGCTACAACACAGCCACAGCCGGCGAGCGAACTTTTTTAGGGGCTTACTAGGGGCCGCTAATACCATTTAGAAGGAACAGCGGGACAGGGGTGAGGATGCGGTCGGTTAACTGTCAATAAACCAGTCGCCGTCGGATATGGTATTGCGATCTATGCCCGGGTCAAACCCTGCGTTATCGTTGATGCGGATAGAGTAAAGCCTGCCGTCTTTGGCGCGTTCGTACATTGCACACCCGGCAAAGTTGATAAACCCGTCTTTTAAGGCAGTCTTTCGTACAACAATGGTCCACTCTGTACAGCAGGTTACCCCATCATCGCAAAATGTTTCAAAACGAACATAGTTATTCCAGGGAACATTTACCATAATGCCATCGTATACCTTACGCAGGGCTTCTTTCCCGATAAAAAGCGGTTCCGCTTCATCAGGCCGGTAGCCGCCATAGTGAACATCTTCGGTACACATGGCAACAATGTTATCAATCGCCTCGGAGGAACGGTAATTGTGCAGCTGTTCGTAGTAGTAACGCACAGCCCCGGTCATAACCGCAGGACTCGCCCAACTATTAACAACGGGACGAAAAATCGGTTTCCGGTAAGGAATAGCCCCGGGCAGAAATTGATAGAAGAAATATATGCGCATTCCTTCAAGTTTATCTTCCCCTATTGGGTCTGAAAAAATGGTCATGGGCACCTTGCTGACACCACCCTTGGCAAGATGAAAATGAATCTCCAACTCATTACAGATATGTCCGCCGGCAATAGTCTGAATAACAGGATGAACCTCCGCTTTTGTTGCCTTAAAATCCTTGAGCCAATTTTTTGCAAACCGGTTAATTTCCGCAGTCCCTTCAAAATGTCCGTTAGGGGCATCCAGAAAAACTGTTTTCTTATATATCGTTGACTCATTAAAATATTTTTTTGCGTCGAATTCCCCGGTGCAAATTTCACGCAAAAATTTTAGATCCAGTGTGTTCGGATCAACCTTATATTTATTTTTAGAATACTCCTCTTTAAAATGTACCACTTGCATAAATTTCTCCTTGTAAACACAATTTTGGCTACCAGCCGATTTTATCATCCAGGAACGGGAACATGGCTAAGAGCCGGTAAATCAAACCGCATTCAATACGGAAAGCCTCCACTACCAGGGCGCCGCGTTTAAATTCCCGTGTTTGCGGGTCCGCAACATTATTCTCCATCATACAATAGCTGACTATGGTACCGTGTTCCGGATCAACAACCGGATAGCGGCGGTTTTCCTGCAAAACATCCCAGCGGAACGTAGTATTATGCTTAAAATCTCCGCGGAAAGAATGCAGGTGATTTGTGGTACGATACCCTTCCTCAAAACGCTGCACATCCGGATGGGCGGGTAATTTTTCAATTGGCTTTAAGCCCGAAGCGCAGTCCCAATAATTATCAATGAGCGCTATCATTTCTTCTTTGGTACTGCGTTCCCCCTCCGGCACATACCAGCCAAAGTTCGGGTCCGGCAGAACAATGTCTTTCTTCAACGCAGGGAAACCCCGCAGCTGCCGATCATTGACCAGTTCTTCCAATTCGATAATTAAGCTGTTTTCGACTTTAATTCTGATGATAACCGTTGCCCAAAACGCATAGAGCTGCTGTGGAATATACCGGGTTACGCTGTTATCCGAAAGCATATTGGTGAAGGTACCGAAAAAAACCGCTTCCCCGGTGTCCGGATCGGCGAAGGTCTGCCGTTCTTTTATCAGCAGGGTGTTCTTCCAAATCTGTGTGTCGCCTATTTTTACGGTTTCCCCGTTATTGGTCATTTTCAATTTAGGCGATACCGGCGCATTTTCCGGTTTTTTATCAATCAACGCTTCAAGATACGTATCCATGGCGAGTAAAAGAGCCTGCCGCTTCTTTGCCCTCTCGTTCATACACTACTCCTTTTTACCGCGGTTTTTAGTCACATCAATGAACACTGCCAACAACAGAATTGCGCCCTTAACCACAAGCTGGGTAAAACTGGTTACCCCCAGCAGCGTTAAGCCGTTGGAAATACAACCCAAAAGTACTACCCCCACGAAGGTACCAACCATGCTGGCCTTACCGCCGGCAAGGGACGCGCCGCCTAAAACGACCGCCGCAATGGCATCCATCGGCGTTGTCTCCCCGGTTGCCGGAGCGCCGGTGCCGACAATGGCGGCGTTACAAAGCCCCGCCACACCCGCCAGGGTACTTGCCAAAATATAGATGGCGGACGAAACAAACATAACATTGATGCCGGAATAGTGGCTTGCCATTACATTGCCCCCCACCGCATAGGCTTTCCGTCCAAAGGTGGTATACCGCATAACAAAATACATCAATATATAAAGAATGATGAGAATATATACCACCACCGGTATGCCAAAAATCCGGCCCTGCCCGATAAAACGAAAACTTGTATCGAAGATCGGTATGTTTACACCCTTGTTGCGCAGACGGGCTAGACCACGCAATACGCTCTGCATACCAAGGGTCACAATCAGGGGATTCATCTTAAGGGCATTGATCATCCCGGCGTTTATAAAACCGCACAATACACCGATTAAAAAACCGCCGATTAGCCCTATTACCCAATTGTTTGTTAGCTGAATAATGTAGGCGGTATAAACCGCCACTATGGCCATAACCGAACCAACGGACAAATCCAGGTTACCGGAAAGGATTACCAGGGTAATACCGGCGGACGCAATTCCCAGAACCGACACCTGCTGCAGCAGATTTACCATATTGGAAACCGTCATAAAGTAGGGCGAAAGAATGGTAAAGACAACAAACATAGCAATCAAACTGACAAGAAGCATGGTAAGACTGCTCACTTGGCTTAGACTGAATTTATTTCTTTGGAGGCTATTCGTTTGTCCCGCACCATCCTCTGCTTTATTAAACAACGCCATTATTTTTCCTCCGTCAAATTAATTGCCGCACGCAGTAGTTTTTCCTGGGTGGCTTCTTTTTGTCCAAAACAAGCGGTAACCATACCTTCACATACGGTATAAATACTATCCGCCATACTGAGCATTTCCAGCATATCGGACGAAATCATCAAAACGGCGATCCCTTCCTTACAGAGTTCCTGCACAATCTGAAACAGTTCGTATTTAGCGCCAACATCAATACCGCGGGTAGGTTCGTTAAACAAAATAATGCGGGGTTTATTTTCTATCCATTTTCCCAGAATTACCTTCTGCTGGTTCCCGCCGGACAGATTCCCCGTCACCGTGTTAATGGAGGGCGCTTTTATCTTAAGCTTATCCATCCATTCCCCCGCGGATTTTGTAAGGCCTTTCCAGTTCATAATGCCATAACGGGAAAAAGTGGAAAAGTTGGCCATGCCGATATTATCACGGATGGTGTGGATTAAGGATAATCCGGTGCCGCGCCTGTCTTCAGATATATATACTACCCCGCTCTGAATGGCGTGTTCCGGATTTTTTGGTATATAGGGTTTACCAAATAATTTTATTGTTCCGGTATGCACGGTTTTTAAGCCAAAAATCAAACGTAATATATCATCCTGCCCATTGCCCGCCATGCCATATAGGCCGACAATTGAGCCTTTCTGAACCTTCAAGGAAACATTGCGCAGAGTCCGGGTACTTACCTTGTCCAGTTCCAGAACCGTATCGCCTTTTTCAATATCGATCTTTGTATAGAATTGCTTCATTTCACGGCCGACCATCTGGGCAACCAGAGCGCTTTTGTCAAAGTCCTTTTTCTCAAAACTGGCCACGGACGATCCGTCCCGGAGAACCACGATACGGTCGCAGATTTCAATCAACTCATCAAGCCGGTGGGAAATAAAAATGAAGGATATGCCATCGGCATGGACACGGCGGACAATGTCCATCAACTTAGCAACGTTATCAATACCCAAGGATGATGTGGGTTCATCCATAATAATAACCCGGGAATGCGTAGAAATTGACTTGACGATTTCCACCAGCTGCTTTTCCGCCATATGGAGCGACGACATCAACGCGGTAGGCGGGATGTCAAGGTTATACCTCGACATCAGCTCCTTAACATCCCTGTTGAGCCGTTTCCAGTCAACAATGCCGTGGGTAAGGGGGTACCGGCCAAGGAACACATTTTCTGCGACGGTCAGATTATCGAGGTTACTCAATTCTTGATAGATAATACTGATACCGGCGCGAATACTCTGTTCAGGGCTTCTAAAATCGACTCTCTCGCCAAGGTAATATATCTCTCCGGAGTCCTGGTGATAGACGCCGGAAATCATTTTAAGCAAGGTGGATTTCCCCGCGCCATTTTCCCCGCAAATACCGACAATCTCATTATCATGCAGGGTAAAACTGATTTTATTTACCGCGTGTACACCCGGAAAGGATTTATCAATATCCACCAAACGCAATATTTCTTTGCCTAAACCAGCATTGCTGTTACCGTCGTTTTCCATAGGCTCCCCAAATTCGGCAGCCATGAACTGCGCCATGGCTGTCTTCGTTACTTTTACTGAACTTCAAAGGCATACGGACGCCAATCATCAATGGTATCCTTTGTTACCCAGAAAAATTCACAATACAAAAGACCGGGTTCTACTTTTTCCCCTCGGAACCAGGGATCAAAGGCTTTTTCAAACAGCGGCTTAGCGTAAGAATCACCGGGGAAGTAATAGGTTCCTATCCAGACTTGCGGATAGTCAATCATATATTGAATCGTTGCCTTGTCGGATATATGATAACTCATGACAAGCGCCTGATCCAACCTGTTTGATGTAATAAGAGAGTTCATAGCGCCCTGGGCTCCCGAGGAATTGAAAAAGGTGGGAATAAGAATTTTCTTTGCATTCGGATGGGATGCGAGAGCGTTGGTAATGTCGGTGGTGGCTTGCAGCAGATCAAGCGCGCAGTCTACCCATAGAAAATCACTATCCTTCAATTTCGGCCAACGCGCCTTAATTGCAGGATAGATAGCCTCGTGCATACGAATGCGGTTACCGGTTCCGACTTCTGTCGCTTCCGTAAGGATAACAAAGTCAATATCCGTATCTTTGCCCCATTTTGCTTCAGCGGCTTCAATGAGGCGCTCTGCACCGGCCATGCCCTGATCATATTCGTTATCGACCACCGTAACATACTGTGACTCCATTGATCCGGTAAACGCCGCATGGATCCCTGCGGCATCGCACATATCCTGCACAGTTTTCTGCATGGCTACGTCAATGGTATAGACGAATATTACATCTACCTTCTGTTGAATGTATGCCTGAACAGCGGCCATACATTTTTCGTTGTCATTCTCGTACACCGTGTACATTGTTTTGTACCCGCGCTCTTTGGCAAATTTTTCGATGGCGACCCTTACGTTAAGATTACCGCCCGTTGCTTCCAGCAGCACGATGGCGATGGTGAACTGCTTTTCACCGGAGTCCGAACCGTTTGCCGTTCCTTTATTCCTGTTACAGGCAGTCAAACCCATAATAAGGAAAACTGCCGTAAAAGCCGCAACTATCCATTTTCTCTTCTCCATTTTTTCCTCCTCGACAAAATACACGCAATTTATAATAGCGCTTATTCATTCTGTTTTACCATAGGTTTCTTGAAAATGCAACCATTATTTTTAACATTATTACTCCTGCACAATAGAGACATAAAAACTGTAAGAGTGTCTTTTCTGGTCATTGTTTTATTCTAAATAGTGTTACTTTAATATAGTTCAGGAGCATACAATGGACGACAATATTAAGCGTTTTTCAATGGACTACTTTTCCCTGAAAGGCAAAACAGCAATTGTTACCGGCGGCAATACAAATCTGGGCATGTCTTACGCCATAGCCTTTGCCAAGGCCGGAGCCGATCTTTTTATTCCCTATTTTATTGACGAGCTCTCCGAAGTCCGTCAGGCCATTGAAGCCGAAGGGCGGCGGGTGGTTTTTCTGAAGGGCGACCTTACGGATAAACAATACCGCAAAACCGTGGTGGAAACCTGCCTTAAAGAATACGGCAAAATAGACATTCTGGTGAATAATGCGGGGATGGGTATTTTTGATAACTTTGTTAATTATCCCGACGAGGCATACGAACAAGTGATAAATCTGAATCTCAACGCCGTTTATTATCTTGGTCATGAGGTCGCTAAGGTGATGATAAACCAAGGGCACGGTAAGATCATCAATATTGGCTCGGCCCTGTCGTATACGGCGGACGGCGACTGTCCGCCCTATGTTATCAGCAAACACGGTGTTATCGGTATTACCAGGGATTTTGCCAATGAATTAGGTAAATACAATATCCAGACCAATGCCATTTGCCCGGGTTTCTTTGCCACCGCCGTAAATAAAGCGGTCCAGGAGAATAAACCGCTCTTCGAAAAAATTTCAAGCAGACTCCCCGGAGGGAAATGGGGCAGCCTTGATTCCCTTATGGGAACCGTTGTTTTTCTGGCCAGTAAGGCGTCGGATTATATCAATGGCTGGAATATCAGCGTTGACGGAGGATTTACAACAGTACTGTAAAATAACGCGGAAAACCGCAGAAAAACGCAAATTTTGCATACGCACTTTTCTTTAAACTTCTAACGAGGAGATCCCTTTTTTTCTTATAAAAGTATGCTATAATTATCCATTATGGATCAAACTGATGCCATTAAAACTTTTATCTATGATCATATTGCCAGTGTCAGATTTGATAGTTATGAATTCACCCTGGTATACGCGGATGTCCTTGACAATAAAACAGCGGAATTCCCCCATGAGCATCCCTTCTATGAGATTTATTACTCCCTGGAAGCGCCCATACAAATCAAAATGAAAAATGAAACAATAACATTGGGTAAACATGAATTGCTGCTCATTAATAAACATGTTGAACACTGTGTGCTGTTTACCTCAAACCGCAATGCTCCTTACTTTGTCTTTATATGGGATCTGTTTCCCATTGCCACCCAGTTTTACCGAGGTCCGGAGGGCGTTCACGAATGGGATGATTTAAAACAGGCGCTGGAACAATTGGAAAAACAACAGTTTATTTATTCGGCAACCCCTTTCGACGGATATGAGATTTTAAACGCCATTGAGCATGAATGGAATAGCAAACAACTGGCCTGGAATAGCTCGATAGTTTTTAAGATGTTTGATTTTTTGGTTAAAGCCCTTCGTCATACTGTCCTGATTCGGGTAACAGACCAGGATCTGGCGGGTACCCTGAATCTGGGAATTGCGGCCAGTAAGTATCTCCATGCCCATTTTACCGAACCGATTACCCTGGAAGACGTGGCGAAACATTTAAATTACTCATCCCGGCATGTAAATCGGGAGTATATGAAAATTTTTCATACTTCTATTATTCGAAACCTGAATCTGCTGCGTATAGAATATGCCAAAAGATACATTTGCTATACCGATTATTCAATAGACAAGATTTCAGAAATTATCGGGTTTTCATGTTCCAGAACCCTGTATAAGCTCTTCAAAAAATACGAGGGCATTACTATTTCACAATTCCGTGATATAAAACGAAAATAACTCAAATAGACAAATAAATCCTTTTTGTGTCTCAATTATTCATTGCCCAGGATCCAAAGTGAAAGTATTCTGATTGTTGAGTTGGAGGAATCAAATGACAGAAAAAGAACTGCTTACCCTGGTGGTTAAATTTACCGAGGCGTTGATACATAACAGGCCGCAGGATGTTCCGACGGCGCCGAATTGTAAGTGTACCTACGAAGGGCCAAAACTGGAATTAGGTAAGGGCGATGTGTGGGGCATACCCCGGCGTATTCCTTACCGGCAGACCTTTGTGGATCCCGTAACAAACACCGCCTGTTTTTCCGGTGTCATAACCAATAATGTTGGGATGAAGGCTATGAAGGTGGAAAATTCCAAGGTGATGCACGGTCCCCAGAAATGGTGGATCTACTATGCCCGTCTTACCGCCAATTCCGAAGGCAAATTAATCGAGATCGAGGAAGTTGCCCGCCCTGAGACCGGATCCGCCTTGGAAGTCCTGCCCCACCAGATGACACCGCCTCGAATCATGGAAGCCCCCCTGCCGGAAAAGGCAAAATCCACCAGGGAGGAGATGATTAGAACTGCATCGTTATATTGGGACGGGGTACAGAAAATTGTCGATTCTAAAATTGTTCCAATTCACCCTGATGCCCGGCGTTTCGAAGTTGGAACCCCGGTTACCGATGAAATGTTCAATCCGGACAGTGTTAGAAGTGCATGCGACAATGCAATATTTAAATGGGATTGCATTAAGCGGCGCTACCCCGTGGTAGATGTGGACACAGGTATCTGTATCTCCACCACCCATATGGTTAACTGTCCCCCTTCAGAACCGCCTGGATATGTTACCGACATTTTTAAAATCGAATACGGCCTAATCAAGTATATCTATGCCTTCCATGACTGGCACATTGATTATGTGGATTGGGAAGGCGTTGGGCCTCAAACCACGGCGGAATTTAAATAGGACAGAGGGAGGAGAATGGCGATGAAATCAGTTCAGGTTATTAAAGCAGGCCCGCTCCGGGACCCAACAGCGCCGAATGCGGGGGAACTCAGGGTTGTGGACATACCGGTCAAAGCTCCTGGACCGGAGGAGATTAAAATTAAAGTTGCCTATTGTTCGATCTGCGGTTCCGATCCCCACATTGCACAGGATAATATTTTTGGCTGGGACCTTCCCTTCGGTATCGGGCATGAAGTTAGCGGCGTAATTGTTGAGATGGGCGAGCGGGCAACCAAAAAGGGATTGAAGGTCGGAGACCATGTGGCGGGGAATTTCCTTAAATTCTGCGGCACCTGTTATTACTGTCAGAATGGCCAGCAGCAGTTCTGCACCCATGCGGATGAATCAAACCAGCCGGGCATGTCCGAATATATTACCTGGCATGAAAGCCAGGTGTACAAACTTCCCGAAGGTGTTTCACTGAAAGAAGGCTGCCTTTTAGAACCAATTTCGGTGGCGGTCCGTATTGTGGATAAGGTCTCGCCCAGATTCGGCGCACGGATTGCAATTTGCGGCGGCGGTCCCATAGGCTTGCTTGCACTGCAGGGCTTTAAGATCGCCGGGGCTTCACAGATAACCCTTATAGAACCCATTGCGGACCGGCGCGCTTTGGCGCTTAAATTCGGCGCCAAGGATGTCATAGATCCCACCGTACAGGATGTGGTTACGGCAGCCATGGGGCTGACCGGAGGCTTGGGCTATGATGCCGTGGTGGACTGTTCGGGATCGGTGAGGGCTGTCGGCAGCCTTCCGCAGATTACCGCTTTGGGCGGAACCCTGCTTTTCAGCGCCATGTATCCCAACACCTTTGAGTTTCCGCTGAATCTCTATCAATACTGTTATAAAAATGAGATTACTATTTCCGGAATATATATATCCCCGTATACGTTCCCCAGGGCCGCGCAACTTTTACCGCTTTACAAGCTGGAAGATTTTACCCGGGGAATTTTTGATATTGACGATGTGGCCGAAGCGTTCAGGCAGCAGGTTGCGGGAAAATATACAAAAATATTAATCCGCTGTAACAACATTGACGAATAATTAAAGGCAGGAGAAGCTGATGTATAACTATAACATTGATATGGGCTTGGTAAAAAAACTTGAAGAAAAATCAATTAAGATACGAAAGGATCTTCTCAATTTTATCTACCGTATAGGGATGGGACACCTGGGAGGCGAGCTTTCAATTGTCGATATCGTCGTTGCCCTTTATCACCATTATATGAATTACGATCCAAAAAATCCAAAATGGGAAGAGCGGGACCGGCTGATATTGAGCAAGGGGCATTGTTCGGAAACACTGTACACCATTTTCTCGGATCTGGGAATGTATACCATGGACTATATGGTTGAACATTTTGAAACCCTGGGTACGGCAAAATTTGGTATGCACAGTAACCGTAAATATGTTGACGCCATTGAAGTGAGCGCAGGTTCCCTGGGACACGGCCTTCCTATTGCGGTGGGTCTTGCGTTGGGCGCCAGAATGCAAAAGAAAAATTGGCGTACCTTTGTTATTACCGGCGACGGCGAGCTGAACGAAGGTACCAATTGGGAAGCCTTTATGGCGGCGGCTCATTATAAACTGGGGAACCTTGTGGCAATTATTGATAAAAACAGCCTCCAGATGACGGGATTTACCAAGGATGTTATGACCATTGATCCTCTGGATGAAAAACTAAAAGCCTTTGGCTGGGAGCCGGTTGTTATTGACGGAAACGACATGTATTCAGTCTGCGAAGCCCTGCAAAATCTACCGCCCGCCGATCCCTTTGTCAGGCGCAAGCCAATTGCCATAATCGCAAATACCACCAAGGGTAAGGGCGTTGATTTTATGGAGAATGTAGCCACTTGGCATGGCGGCGGTATTGCAAAGGAACAGCTTGACACGGCCCTTGCCTCAGTCGAAAAGAACAGGAGAGTACGATAATGCCCGTAAAAACCACTTTTAATTTTGATCAGATGCTGTCCAGCGCCAAAGAGGCCTACGGCGAAGAAATGATGGCCATGGCTGACGACGGCCTGGAATTTGCTTTTACCTATACTGATAATGTCGCGCCGTCAACGACTGCGGGAAGGTTTGTGGAAAAGTATCCGGATCGCTGTTTTAATTTCGGTATTGCCGAACCGAATCAGGTGGGCGCTTCCGCCGGGCTGGCGCTGAGCGGCATAACGGTGTTTGCCCAGGTTTTTGGCCCATTCCTTTCGCTGCGGGCGGCGGATCAGATTCACACCGATATAGCGTATAACGATGTTAACGTGCGCCTCATCGGTACCCACGCGGGGGTTACCGCCGGCGGCGGCCCGACCCATAATTGCATTGCCGATCTGGCTCTGTACCGGGCAATACCAAACCTAACCGTGGTGATACCCGCCGACGCCGATCAGTGTAAAAAAGTGATGCGCCAGTCCATGAGCAGAAAAGGCCCCATGGTGATACGCATAGACCGGGGCGGATCACCCAATGTATATGCGGACACAAACTATAATTTTTCAATCGGTAAGGCCATTGAAACTATCCCCGGAAACGATGTGACTATTATAAGCAGCGGGTCCAGCGTATATTGGTCAATGATGGGAGTAAAGTTACTAAAAGAAAAGCATGGGATCAACGCCAGGCTGATCGATATGCACACCATAAAGCCCCTTGACACGGACATGATCGCCAAGTGCGCAAAGGAAACCGGAAACATTGTAACCGTGGAAGAAGCATCAATTAACGGCGGCCTGGGCAGCGCCGTGGCGGAATACCTGTGTGAACATGGCTTTGGCGGGAAATTCCTCCGGATCGGACTTCCCGATGAATTTGCGGTTTTAGGTGACCCTGACGAGGTATACAAATACTACGGTATGGATCCGGAAAGTATCGCGGAAAAAACAGCAATACTGCTAAAAACCTTATAGAGCGGTCCGCCGGATCTACTTCCCCGATCCCAGCGCCGCCCATATTGCATCCCGCATTGCCATCGCGGCTTTCCGGGCTGCTCCTGCAGCAATGGTGTTGTCCGCATTGGCTGCAGCAGCTTCCGGATTTGAGGACCAGGCCTTGAGGATGGACCGGGAGGCGTTTACCACCCCGCCGTTGCCTTCCCGCAGCAGCAGTGCAGCGTCATCCGCGCCGCCGCCTTGTGCGCCGTAACCGGGAATGAGGAAGAACAGGTTAGACCGCTTTTCCCGGATGGCTTTGGCTTCTTCCCGCTCGGCGCCGGATTTCGGATCGGCCCCGACCACTGCGCCGAAAACTCCGTAGCCATGCTTGCCAAGATGGGCGGCGGCCAGTTCCGAAAGGCGGTCCCCAACGGTATCGTAGAGCCGGCCGCCTGTTTTCAGTTCCTGGTATTCAAAGTCCCGCATACCCTTATTGCTGGTCCGCATGAGTACAAAGGCGCCCTTACCCTTGGTATCCGCCCAGGAAAGCCAAGGCTCAATAGAGTCCATCCCCATATAGGGGGAGAGGGTAACGAAGTCCGCTTCAAAGTCGCCGTCAAAATGTGCCTTGGCGTAGCGGCTTGCGGTATCCGCAATATCCCCCCGCTTAATATCCGCGATGACCAGGGCGCCCCGCTCCCGGATATAGGCCAGGGTTTTAGCGTAGGTCTCAAGCCCCGCGAGACCCAACTCTTCGTAGTAGGCGATCTGTACCTTGTAACAGGCGGCAATATCCGCCGTTGCGTCAATAATCGCCCTGTTATAAGCCAATACCGCCGCCGCAGGCGAAGAGGCCCGCTTCAGTTCCACCGGGGGTATATACTCCGTGGAAGTATCCATGCCCACGCACACATGCCCCCGGGCCGCTACCGCTTCGAATAATCGGTCCATGTTATATGTAATACAACTTGTCATACACTCCCCCGTATTTCTTTGATGTCCGCGATGCCCTGGGATTCCAGCCATGTTTCCAAGCCCGCCAGTATGTCCAGGGATATTTTGGGATTGATGAAATTAGCGGTCCCTATCTGTACCGCCGCGGCTCCTGCCATGATAAATTCCGCCGCGTCCTGCCAGCTCGTTATTCCCCCGGCGCCCATCACGGGGATTTTTAGGACCCCGGCAAGCTGATGGACCATGCGCAGGGCTATGGGCTTGATGGCGGGGCCGGAAAGTCCCGCGTAGGTATTTTCAAACACGGGCCTTCGTTTTTTGATATCGATGGCCATGGCAAGGAAGGTGTTCACCAGTGATACTGCGTCGGCCCCCTCCTCCTCGCAGGCCCGGGCCAGGGCTGCTATGTCCTCCGCATTGGGGGAGAGCTTTACCATCAGGCGGTGTTTACAAATACTGCGGACAGCGCGCACCACATCTCGGGCAACTTCGGTCTTAACACCGAAGGCCATGCCTCCGGCCTTTACATTGGGGCAGGAAATGTTCAGTTCCAGGATATCGAAATCGGCGCCATTGAGGAGTTCCACCCCCGCAAGGTAATCATCAATGCTGTGCCCCCCCAGATTAACAATCAACGCCGGACCTTGGGGCCGGGGACCCAGGGTTTGCATAAAGGGAAGTTCCTTTTCAATAAAGACCGGAACTCCGGGGTTTTCCAGGCCCACGCTGTTCATCACCCCGGCGGAAGTTTCCCAGATCCGTATGCCCCTATTACCCGTTTTTGCTTCCAGGGTGAGGCCCTTGGAACAGATCCCCCCCAGGCGGCTCATGTCAAAAATTTCACTGAACTCCCGGCCAAAACCGCAGGTCCCCGAGGCCAGGACCAGGGGGTTTTTGAGGCGGACACCGGCAAAATCAGTTACAAGGCTGGGCTTCATAGGCCGAACACCTCCGCTGCGGGAAACACCGGGCCGTCTTTGCAGACCTTTTTGTTTCCCGTCACCGTTTTTCTGCTGCACCCGTAACAGGCCCCCACTCCGCAGGCCATGCGGCTCTCCAGGGATACAAAGAGCCTATCCCCTACCCCGGCGGCCTTGCACTTTTCCCAGAGGACCTTCATCATAATTTCCGGGCCGCAGGTAAAAATCCAGTCGTAACCCGCAGGGTCAATATCGTCGGTGATAAGGCCGCCAACATTCACGGTAAGCCTATCCGCATGTTGTAACGGAGTTCCCCGCGCTACTTGCAACGGAGTTCCCCGCGCTACTTGCAACGGAGTTCCCCGCGCAAGGCCCCGGTATTCCTCAGTCAGGAAAGATGCGCCGCTGAAGCCCAGGTACAGGTCAACCGTGCAGCCGGCGGCGCTCGTACCAAGTGCGGCCTTCGTACCATTTGCGGCGCTCGTGCTGCAAGCGGCGCGGTACTGTTTCGCCCCCAGATAAAACGGGGCGATTCCTGCGCCGCCGCCTACCATTGCAACCCTTCCGCGTACATCGGGGAAGCCTCTCCCAAGAGGCCCCTGAACAGTGATACTGTCACCTGGTTTGAGTTGGGAAAATATCGCCGTTCCCCGGCCTACGGTTTTATATAAGAAAGAAATCCTGTCTCCATCGGCGTCGAATATACTGATGGGCCGGGAAAGTACGGGGATACTGTCCCAGGAACGGAGCATGCAGAACTGCCCGGCGCGGATCGCAGGGATACTGCCTTGAGTCCCATCCCAGGCAGTGCAGTCCCGGGCGGTACATTCTGTTTCCAGCAGATAAAAGTCCGGCGAAACCTGCCGGTTGGAAATAACCCCGGCCATTGCTACGCCTCCCCGTCCTGGTAAACGATTTTCCCGGCGCAGATGGTGTACTTCACCTTCCCCGTCAGGGTCTGTCCGATAAAGGGTGAATTTGCGGATTTGGAGACAAAGCCGGAAACGGTCCAGGTTTCCCTATCATCAATGATGGTGATGTCCGCAGGACCGCCCTCCGCCAGAAACCCCGCTTCAAGCCCGTAGAGCGCCGCCGGAGCCGCCGTCATTTTTCCGATAAGCTCGCTCAGGCTGAGGTACCCCGGCAGGACCAGGTTGGTGATCCCCAGGGCCAGGGCGGTCTCCAGGCCTATGAGCCCGCTGGGGGCTTCGGCAAAGGGCCGGGATTTTTCTTCGGCGCCATGGGGGGCGTGGTCCGTAGCAATCATGTCGATGGTCCCGTCCTTAAGCCCCTCGATAAGAGCCCGGCGATCCCGCTCGGTACGCAGGGGCGGGTTGAGCTTCGCCAGGGTTCCTTGGGTAAGGACCGCATCCTCGGTGAGGGAAAAATGCTGGGGGGTCACTTCGGCGGTAAGCCGGGCAGTACAGCCAAGGCGCTTCGCCAGCCGCACAAGCTCCAGGGATTCGGCGCAGCTAAGGTGCTGAATATGGACCCGGGCGCCCGTGGCTAGGGCAAGCATACAGTCCCGGGCTACAAGGGAGCTTTCCGACACCGCCGGGGCTCCGGTCATTCCCAGAGCGGCGGACACCTTCCCTTCGTTTATACCGGGTATGCCAATCAGGGCGGGATCCTCCTCGTGGAGGCTGATGGGGGCATCCAGTTCCCGGGCGGCTAACAGGGCCTTTTGCAAAAAGGCAGCGTCCCGGATAGGGATGCCGTCATCGCTAAAGCCCAGGGCGCCGAGCTTTTTAAGCGCCGCCATGTCGGTAAGCTCCACGCCGCCCATGCCTTTGCTTAGCGCCGCCACGGTGTAGACCCGGATAACAGCCTTTGCCGCCTTAGCCAGGACCTCCGTCAGGGTTTCGGCGTTATCCACCGGCGGCTTGGTATTGGCCATGCAGACCACGCTGGTGAAGCCGCCCCGGGCCGCAGCCGCCGCTCCGGACGCAATATCTTCCTTATAGGTTAAGCCGGGATCGCGGAAGTGGACGTGTACGTCAACCAGACCGGGAACAACCGTCTTCCCCCGGGCGTCGATAACCTGCTCATAGACGCCATCCCGGGGATCAATCTTCCCAATACGGGTGATCCGGCCGCTTTCCAGGGCTATATCCAGGATATCGTCCATGCCGGGCCTTTGGTCCGAGGATAGGGGGTTGAGCAGGCGGCCGCCTGAGATTAAGGTCATGATGTTTTATACCCTCCGGAATGAATCGTAGCAAGGGGACAATGGTTGAAACATCGCCCTTTGGTTAATACGTCACGATGATAGATAGAGGAATTCTTTAAGGGCAGTTTCAAGGGAGAGAATATCAACGTCCGATAATATGCCTATTTTACTTTTTAACCGGCTTTTATCGGCGCTCATAATCTGGTCAGACATTGCTTTGTTTTGTGTGCCGTTGACCGTTACGATTGCCTCCCCGGGATATACACGGGATGTATTGCTCGTAACCGGGACAACAACAACACGGCTTAAATGCTGGTTAGCAATGTTATTGCTAACAATTATCGCCGGCCGTGTTTTCCGAATTTCTGAACCTACAGCGGGATCAAATTCAACCCACCAGATACTTCCACGGGTCATACATGCTTATCCGCCGGGCCAAAATAAGCATTGCACCATTCCTGGGCTTCTTTTTCTCGTTCTGTATCGGCAGCCATTGCTTTGTATGCTTCTTCAAGCGATTGAGTTTTATTTTGGGAACGGACAAGGTTTGAGATATATTCTCCCAGTGTTTTTTTGGCGATTAACGGCGCAAGGGTATTATAAACATCTTCCTCAACGGATATGGTAATTTGTTTTTGCATTTGCAAATACTCCTATATAAATATACTCCCAAAATCATGTATTTTCAAGGCAACGGTTGGTTCGAGCTGCGTGATTTGATACTTTTAGGGGCTTCATGGGAAAACCTTACTATAAAATACGAAGAAAAAGCTACGTTTAGGCTATTGACAAAAAGGGGGTAAATTAATAATATATTAAACATATCTAATTTGTAGGATATAGTAGTTAACCGGACATCCGGAGGCTCAAAAAATCCCGAAAGGGGCTTTTTGAGCCTTTTTTTGGTTCCGGGGTAGGGAACCAAACACTGGGAAACCCTGAAAGGAGAATTGCATATATGAGTATTTTTAGTACGACGCCGGAAATTGAAGTACGGGAGCGCCGTTTACACTCGATCATTTCGTATACCGGGTCCGCAAAGGATCTGTACGAAAAATCAAAGGACCGCTCTATTGTCCATACCGAGCGTTCCTACAGCCAGTGCAGTTCCTGCGCTGAAGGCTGCGCCGGGGTTGTAACCCATATACGGGATACGGCGGTGGTGTTTCATGCCCCCATAGGCTGTGACGCGGGGATGTTCAACAACGCCCTGGCCTCCAACGGTACCGCCGTGGCCCGGGGAAAACAGGAATTCAAGCTGAATATGCTCAGCAGCAACATCCTGGAACAGGATACTATCTTCGGGGCCACAGAAAAACTGCGTAACGCCATACGGGAGGCTGACAAACGGTTTCACCCCAGGGCGATATTTGTAACCACCTCCTGCGCCTCGGGCATTATCGGGGAAGATGTGGAAAGCGTGGCCGATGAAATGGAAGAAGAACTGGGGTACCCCATAGCGCCGATTTACTGCGAGGGCTTTAAGTCGCGGATATGGTCATCGGGGTTTGACGCCGCCTTCCACGGGGTACTGCGAAAACTGGTAAAGCCGCCGGTAAAAAAGCAGGAGGATCTGATCAACGTCTTTAACTTTGAGGGGACCGATACCTTTACCCCTATCCTCTCCCGCATGGGACTGCGGGTTAATTACCTGCTGCCCCTTACTTCCCTTGAGGAAGTGGAAACCATATCCGAAGCGGTCTGCTCAACCACCATCTGCGAAACCCTGTCCATGTATGTGGCGGCGGTGCTGGAGGAAAAATACGGCGTGCCCGAGGTAAAGGCGCCCTCCCCCTACGGCATTGACTGGACGAATAAATGGCTGCGGGCCATTGGAAAAATCACAAACCGGGAAGAACAGGCGGAACGGATCATCAAAGAGGATGAAGAAAAATACCGGGAAGAACTTGAGTATTACAAGGAAAAACTCAAGGGCAAGAAGGTGTATGTGGTCTCCGGAGATTCCTTTGCCCATAACCTGGCCAACATTGGTAAAAGCCTGGGGCTTGAACTGGTGGGGGCAACATCACTGCACCACGATCTCAAGACCGATAATCCCGATTCGGTTAATACCCTGAGCGCATTAATCGAAACTAACGGCGATATACCGAATTTTTCGGTCTGCAATATGCAGCCCTACCAGATTACCAAGATACTTCAAAGGCTGAAGCCGGACCTTCTGGTATGCCGGCACGGGGGACTTACCACCTTAGGTTCCAAGCTGGGCATTCCGGCAATTCTGGAGGGGGATGCAAATTACAGCATCGGGTATGAGGGAGTTGTCAAAATGGGGCGGCGTTTTTACGAAGCCCTGCGGACAAAAAAATTGGTTGATACTATTGCCAGCCATGTAAAGCTGCCCTACACCAGTTGGTGGCTGGCGGAAAGTGATCCCTTTTATTTCCAGCGGGGGAATGAAAAATGAGTGCCGTAGTAGAACAACCACGCTATTCCTGCGCCCTGGCGGCCCAACAAACCGTACTGGCCATACCCGGCGCCCATCCCATCGTTCATGCCGGTCCGGGATGCTCCACCAAGGTTTCCGGGTTTACCACCATTAGTGCCGGGCATCAGGGGGAAGGATTTTCCGGGGGCAATATCGTCTCCAGCACTAATTCCTGCGAACAGGAAGTGGTATTCGGCGGAGAGCAAAAGCTGCGCACCACCATTGACGGCGCCCTGCAGGTGCTGGAGGGTGATCTCTTTGTGGTCCTTACCGGATGCACCGCAGATATTGTGGGGGATGATTCGATTAACATCGCTAAGGAGTATGCGGAACAGGGCAAACCCCTGGTGGGGGTCGAGACCGCCGGATTTAAGGGTAACAGCTACATCGGACACGATCTGGTGGTGAACGCCATCCTTGAACAATACCTCGGTGATGTAACGGCAAAACCCCGGAAGGGTCTGGTGAATGTCTTTTCCGTGGTGCCCTACCAGGATCCCTTCTGGCGGGGGGATCTTGAAACCGTCAAAAAACTGCTGGAATCCATTGGGCTTGAGGCCCATGTGTTCTACGGTTATACGGCGGAGGGGACCGCAGAATGGAAGGATATTCCCAACGCACAATTTAACCTTTTGCTTTCCCCCTGGGTCGGCTTGAGCAGCGTAAAACTGCTGGAAGAAAAATACGGCACACCTTTTCTACACTACCCAATACTGCCTGTGGGCGCCAAAGAAACGAGCAGGTTTCTGCGGGAGCTTGCCGCCTTTGCGGGTATAGAAAAGACGGTGGTAGAAGGGGTTGTAAAAAAAGAAGAAGACCGGTTTTACCAGTACCTGGTCTCCATGATAGATTTTCTGGCGGAATTCCGCAACAACCTGCCCTCGGAACTATACACCGTGGCGGACAGCGCCTATGCGGTTGGCCAAAGCAGTTTCCTGGTGAACGAAATCGGCTTTATCCCCAAGGGGGTGTATATCACCGACGGCGCTGAGGAAAGCCATATTAGGATCATCACCGAAGCTACAGCCCAACGGGATCAGGAACTGTCGGAACTGCTGGTATTTGAGACCGACGGCGGCCTGGTCCAGCAGGATATCCGGAAAAAACTGGGGAAATCCCGGAAAGCCCTGTTTCTGGGGAGCAGCTGGGAAAAAATGCTTGCCAAGGAAACGAATAATCTCTATGCCTTCACAAGCCTTCCCCTGCCGGAGACGGTGATTGTTAATAATACTTTTCTTGGCTATGACGGCGGCCTTAACCTTCTGGAAGACATTTATTCCAATGTGTTCAAAACAAAGACCACCACATCCAGAACACAAATTCTAATTGATGAATAGGAGAAAACCATGAGTATTTATACCGGGGCGCCGGAAGTTGAAGTGCGGGAAAGACGTTTACATTCCATTATTTCCTACAACGGTACGGCAAAGGATCTGCATGAAAGGGCAAAGACCAATACCATCCCCCTGGGGGACCGGTCCTTCAGCCAATGCTCTTCCTGCCCCGAAGGATGCGCCTCGGGAACCGTGGGCCGTACCCGTGATGCGGCGGTGGTTTTCCACGCCCCCGTGGGCTGCTACGCCACCACACTGGAACTTACCCTTGGTACCACGGGGGCCGCAAACGCCAGAAAGGAAAAGCCCATCCATATTAATACCCTCTGCACAAACCTCCAGGAAAAGGATACTATCTTCGGCGCCGCAGAAAAACTACGTCAGGCCCTGCGGGAAGCGCACAACAGGTTCCATCCAAAGGTACTCTACATTACCACCTCCTGCACATCGGGGATTATCGGCGAAGATATAGAAAGCGTTGCCGATGAGATGGAGGAGGAATTGGGCTACTCGGTGGTTCCCATTTACTGCGAGGGGTTTAAGTCAAAAATATGGTCCTCCGGGTTTGATGCGGGTTTCCACGGCATACTCAGAAAGGTGGTTAAGCCGCCGGTAAAAAAGCAGAAAGATCTGGTAAACGTATTTAATTTTGCCGGGATAGATACATTTTCGCCCCTCCTGGCCCGTATGGGGCTCCGGGTTAATTACCTTGTGGGCCTTGCAACGGTTGAACAGCTTGAAACCATGTCGGAAGCGGTCTGTTCGGTTTCCATTTGCGAAACCCTGTCCATGTATGTGGCCTCGGTTCTGGAGGAACGCTACGGCGTGCCGGAGTTGAAGGTCGCCGCGCCCTACGGCCTGGACTGGACCGACGCCTGGCTGCGCGCCCTGGGCAAGGCTACCGGCAGGGAAGAGCAGGCGGAAAAGGTGATCGCCGAAGAACGGGCAAAATACGCCGGTGAAATTGAGGAGCTCAAGGGGAAACTTTCGGGGAAAAAACTCTACGTCATAGCGGGGGATTCCTTTGCCCATAACCTGGCAAACCTGGTAAAAAGCCTGGACCTTGAATGGGCGGGGGTAACGTCCCTGCACCACGATATGTTTACCGATAACCCGGCATCGGTTAATTCAATGGAAGCCCTGGTGGAGACCAACGGAGATGTAACAAATTTTTCGGTTTGTAACCTCCAGCCCTATCAGGTAGTAAAGCTGCTCAAAAACCTCCACCCGGATTTTCTGATTTGCCGCCACCCCGGCCTTTCTCCCCTGGGCTTAAAGCTGGGCATACCAACCATCTTTGAGGGGGACGCAAACTACAGCATCGGCTACGAGGGAATTGTCAAAATGGGAAAACGTTTACTGGAGCTTTTGGAAACCAGAAAGGTGATTGATAATATCTCCCGTCACGTAAAGCTGCCCTATACCGACTGGTGGCTGGAACAGGAAGATCCCTTTTACTTCAGCGGAGAAAAAACCAAATGAGTTTTGTTATTGAACAGCCAAGATTTACCTGTGCCCTGGCGGCCCAGCAGACCGTCCTTGCCATACCCAGGGCGCTGCCCATAATTCACGCCGGACCGGGTTGCGCCGCGAAGGTCAGCCAGTTTGCCTCCGCAGGGCAGCAGGGGGAAGGGTACGGCGGCGGGCTCCAAATAGCATGCACCAATTCCTACGAACAGGAAGTGGTATTCGGGGGTGAAAAAAAGCTCAGGGCCACCATCGACGGCGCCCTGAGGGTATTAAAGGGGGACCTCTTTGTGGTCCTTACGGGATGCACCGCAGATATTGTGGGGGATGACACCATCAATATCACCAAGGAATTCGCCGAACAGGGTAAGCCCATTGTGGGGGTTGAAACCGCGGGCTTTAAGGGGAACAGTTATTACGGCCACGAAGCGGCGGTGAACGCTATTATCGAACAGTTTGTGGGGGAAGCGGAACCCAAGCTGCGGAAAGGACTGGTAAATGTTTTTTCCGTGGTCCCCTATCAGGATCCGTTTTGGCGGGGGGATCTTGAAGCCCTAAAAACCCTTCTGGAATCCATAGGCCTGGAGGTAAATATCCTCTTTGGCTACGATTCAGGCGGCGCTGCGGAATGGCAGGATATCCCCAACGCCCAGTTTAACCTCCTGGTTTCCCCCTGGGTGGGATTAAGCACCGTAAAACTGCTGGAAGAAAAATACGGCACACCATTTCTGCACTATCCCGTACTACCCGTGGGCGCATTGGAAACAAACGCCTTCCTGCGGGCAGTGGGGACCTACGCCGGAATTCCAACGGACACCGTAGAAAGGGTGATACAAAAAGAGGAAGAACGGTATTATCAATATTTGGTCTCCCTCCTTGATTTCCTGGGGGATTACCGCACAAACCTCCCATCGGAACTCTACACCGTGGCGGACAGCGCCTATGGTTTAAGCTTTTCCAGTTTTCTGGTAAACGAAGCGGGCTTTGTCCTCAAGGGTCTGTATATCACCGATGACGCCCCCCAAGCTTATGCAGCCCTGATTAATGAAATTGCCAAATCACGGGATGAATCATTTAAGGACCGTACCTTCTTTGAGGTAGACGGCGGCCTTATTCAGCGGGACATAAAAAAGAAGCTGGGAAATTCCCGGAAGGCCCTGTTCCTGGGTAGCAGCTGGGAGAAATTACTGGCCCGGGAAACCAATAATCTCTATACCTTTGTGAGCGCCCCCATATCGGATGCGGTGATCATCAACAAGAGCTTCCTGGGTTACCGGGGTGGACTGCAACTGATAGAAGAAATATACACGGACAACTTTAAGACGAAACAGTCCGTTTCCCGGAACACCAACTCCTATGCCATAGAAGCAGAAGCGCTTAAGTCTCTTTAGAAAACAGGGAAGTTGATAAATACCGTTCCCCCGTATCAGGCAGCAGTACCACAATCACCTTCCCCTTGTTTTCCGGCCGTTTTGCTATTTCACTGGCGGCGTATACTGCGGCGCCCGAAGAAATCCCCGCCAAAAGACCCTCTTCCAAAGCTAATTCCCTGCTGGTGTTAAAGGCTTCTTCATTTTTAACTTTAAAAATCTCATCGATAATTTTGGTATTCAGCACACCGGGAACAAACCCCGGGCCTATGCCCTGGATCTTGTGGGGTCCAGGATTTCCACCGGAAAGTACCGGCGAATCAAAGGGTTCCACCGCCACAATTTTTACCCCCGGTTTCTTTTGCTTGAGCACCTCCCCAACTCCGGTGATGGTACCGCCGGTACCAACCCCGCTGACAAAAATATCCACCTCGCCGTCCGTATCGCACCAGATTTCCAGCGCCGTGGTACGGCGGTGTATTTCCGGATTTGCAGGATTATCGAACTGGCCGGGAATATAGGAATTGGGGGTTTCCGCAGCAAGCTGTTTTGCCCTGGCTATGGCGCCCTTCATACCCTCGGGGCCGGGGGTCAGCACAATCTCTGCGCCCAGGGCGGAAAGAAGGGTACGCCGTTCCAAGCTCATGGTCTCGGGCATGGTAAGGATGATCCGGTATTTTTTTGCCGCCGCCACAAAGGCCAGGGCTATACCGGTGTTCCCGCTGGTGGGTTCAATAATAACCGAATCTTTCTTGATAAGTCCCCGTTCTTCCGCATCCTTAATAAGCGCATATCCGATACGATCCTTCACGGAAGACAGGGGGTTGAAATATTCCAGCTTGGCTATAAGCCGCGCTTGAAGTTTTTTTACTTCGCTGAAATTGGTAAGTTCTAAAAGCGGCGTATTGCCGACCAAATCAGTCAATCTCTTTGCAATTTTTGACATAAAACAGCCTTCCTGTTAATAAGCATAACGAACCGATTCGTCCGTCCTATAGAGCAGCAGAATCAATATTCCTTTTTTCCGCTTCCTTTTGAACATCATCACCATAACTTTCCCGGGTATCTTCTTTAACTTCAGGTACCCCAATATCATGGAGCAGACTCCACACCACCCCGGTAATTCTGGAAAAATCAATAGATTTCCGTGTATCCCCTATCCGCCGGGGACGGGGCAGTTCAACATCAATAATACGCTTAATCGTACCGGGACTGTTGGACATAACCGCCACCCGATCCGCCAGAAACACCGCCTCTTCAATACTGTGGGTTATAAAGATTATGGTCTTATGGGTCTTTTCCCAAATATTGAGAAGCTCGTCCTGCAACGTTTCCCTGGTCTGCGCATCCACCGCGGCAAAGGGTTCATCCATCAGCAGAACCTCCGGGTCGTAGGCAAGCGCCCGGGCAATGGCAACCCGCTGTTTCATACCCCCGGAAAGTTCGTGGGGATAATGATCCTCAAACCCGTTTAATTCAACCAGCTCAATAAACTTGCTGCTGATTTCTTTACGTTCTTGTTTTTTTATTTTTTTGATTTCAAGCCCGTATTCAATGTTCTGCCGTACCGTCCGCCAAGGGAATAATGCGTAGCCCTGTAATACAATACCCCTGTCCAGGGCAGGTCCGGTAATCTTATGGCCATCGATAAACAATTCCCCCGAGCTCGGCGCGGCGAGTCCTGCCAGGATATCCAAAAATGTCGATTTACCGCATCCTGAAGGGCCAACAATGGTAACAAATTCACCCTGCTTTACTTCAAGGTTAAGATCCTTTATTGCGGTAAATTCTTTTTTACCCAAAACTGATTTTTTAGCCTGAAAAACACGGTTAATATTCCGGGCGACAATTTTATAGTCCCCGGTAACCGTTGTTTCCCCGGCCTTCACCGGCTGCTGAACAAAACTCACCATAATTTTAACTCCATTTTCATAATTGCGGTTCCTAGTCCCCGCCGACGCCGACTTTTTCTTTCCATTGGAACGCCCGTTTTTCAAAGGCCACCAATGCATAACTGATAAGAAGACCAAGGAGCGCCATAACAACGATCATGGCGTACATCTCCGGAATCCGGATCTGCCCTTCGTAATAGTGAATGGCATAACCCAATCCCCTATTGGCGCCTAACATCTCCGCCGCAATAAGAATAAGTACCGATGATGTTGCGGCCAGGCGTATGCCGGTAACAATTGAGGGAAGAGCGCCCGGGAGGATAACCTTCGCAAAAAGCACCGGTCCCGGGGTTGCCATGGCCCGGGCAGCCTTGATCAGCTGGGTATCTACATTTTTGACCCCCGCTATGGTATTCATCAACAGGGTCCACTGGACGCCCCAGAAGATTAGGGCCACCTTGGAAAATTCACCTATCCCGAAAATCAGCATAAATACGGGGAGCAGCGCAAGTACCGAAAGATTCCTGAACACCTGAATAAGGGGATCAATAAAATGCTCAAATTTTCTGAACCATCCGATTACCATCCCCACCGGAATACCCACTGCGGACCCTACAATAAACCCCGTCAGTGATCGCTGGGCGCTTATGGTAAAATGTTTCCATAGGTCACCGGATATGGTCAGCTTGTAGAGGGTCGCCATTACCTTGGTAAAGGGGGGCAGAAAAACCGGATTTACAATCCGCAGGCGCGCAAAAACTTCCCAGAAAAGCAGAAATATAAGTATCGCCAGCATCCGGTAGAGAAAATATGCTGTCTTGCTAAGACCTTTTTGCGCTATTTTTAATACTATATTCATCTCTTTTTCCTTTTTGTTTTTAAAAATTCTCCACCGGTATGACTAACTTCAATTCGCCGAGGATACTACCGGGGCCGGAGCAAATTCATTGGTATAGATATCCTCCGGTTTAATATCCCCATGCTTCCAATATTCAAGGGACTCGGCAATTTCAAACCACTTGTCGATATATTCAGGCCGGATAATATTACTATCCTCAAACCAAAAGGCGTCCCATTCGATGTCCACATTGTCCGGGTCAAGCCCAACATGGGCGGAAACCAGGGGAACCGCCTCTTCCATGTTTGCATTGATCCAAAGCCGCGCCCGGTACATGGCCCTTGAGAAACCCCGGACAACCTCCGGATACTTTGTGACAAAATCCTCGGTAAAGGCTCTGATTGAAAGCCCTGCGCCGGGGCTATGCAGAATATCCCAGGATGATGCGATCTGTACGTTGCCTCCCGCTTTTTTGGCTATGCTGCCGAAGGGCGGATGGGAGTTGGTCATGTCTATTAAGCCCTGGGTTAAGGCCTGTTCCGGCTGTCCACCCGTGGGAAGTACCACAAACTCTACATCCCCTTTTATCCCGCGTTCATTCAGATAGTATCGTAAGTAACCGTCCGAGCAGGCGGAGAAACTACCTATTGCAGCCTTTTTACCAACTATATCATCCAAAGATTTAATAGGACCGTTCTCCCGGACAAAATAGCGGACATGGGGGTATTGGGGATGATCGACCATACCGGGAATTACGGCGACGATCTTCATTCCCGCCAGCCGTGCCTGGGCAACCTGGGGCGGATGTCCGGTGGCCACGTCCAGAGCATCCTGCTCCAGCAACTGGTAGTTGGAAACCCCCTGAACCGTCCCCACGTATTCGACCTTAATACCCTCTTCCTTAAAGTACCCGAGCAGATCCGCCGCTGAAAATTCGTTAAATACGGTTGGTTCAATAATCCGAACCGCAAATAACCCGTCAGAATCCGCGGTCCTGAGCGCTCCCGCCGCTTTCTTGTCCTTACCGCAGGCGGTAAAAACACTTAATACCGCTACAGCCGCCAGGATTGGTACAAAAAATCTTTTTGTCCTTTTCATAACATTTTCTCCTTTTAATCTTTCAACTCGCTAAATAAAAAAGCCCTAAAAACCTTACAAGGGTTTTTAGGGCCTCCGAATCACCGGTCAACCACACTATCCTACTATTTATATATGATTTATATACTATACCAATTTTTTTGTCAATACTGAAACTACCGTATCGGGCTGTATCCTTTCAAAGACATTGATCTGAACGATTACGCTGTCCTGCTTAATGATGGAAATAGATCCATTCCGCACATTTCTAAGCTTGTCAAACAAAACCGGTTGGTAATTCGGCTGCTTGCTCTTTTGATAATCCCTTTTTTCCATAAGAGTACCCTCCTTAAATCCTAAACCAGCCGTATCTTTTCATTTTTTTCAATTTGGACAACCTTACCGTTTTGGATAATCAAGGTTACCGATCCATGCTTGAGGGATGAAAGAACCAGGTTCAGCTCCTTTAAGCTCTTGTCATCAAGCCCTCCCGGGAATTCCCCGGTTTCTTTCTCTTCCGCCATAAACACCCCGCTTTTTATAGCAAACTCACTTCTATTTCCTATAAAATATATATGATTAATATGCAATATGATATAACGATTGTCAATAGTTTATATCCAATAAATTCCCCTAAAACCTGGTGATTTTGTTGTATTTATTGTGGTAGGTATTCAGCTTACCAATGGCCACTCCCAGATCCGTTGGAGATTCCAAGGCGGTGATCCCCGCCTGTTTAAGCACCGCCTGGGGCTTGGGGCCTATTTTGGCGGTTAGAATATAGTTACAGTCCGAAAGAACGGCGATAACCGCCTCTATCCGCTCATCCCGGTGCCCCTGTCCGGATCCGCAGCCGCCGCAAGAAGCAGCCTGCGAAGGAGCAGCGCAGCCCGGCGCACAGGATGCCTGCGAAGTATCCGGGCATTCGCCGGGCGCACAGGCCGGCCCGGTTGCCCGGTTCAGATTCCGCTGCTCAAGAAATTCCCAGGTCCCGGTATCTTCATGAACCTGAAAAACCTGAAACTCCGTTGATTGACCAAAATGCAGATCCACATCAGATCCGTTTGAAGTGGTCAGTGCAATTTTATAGGGCATAGGTACTCCTTATATGGAAAAGTTATTCAGCTTCCTGGGCAGTTGCCACGGCGACCGGAACTGCTTGGTCCGAGGAATTCCGAACCCCCGATGTAACCGCCCGGCCCTGGAACGCCTGACTGAATAGTTCTTCTATCAGACGCAGTCCGCCGTCATACCCGGCATAACCCCTGGTTATAATAACATCGGCGTTGATAGGAATACTGGTAAAAACGTAAATGTTACCCGTATCCTCCGCCAGAAACCGTTCCCAGGTTGAACCAAAGATCCACGAACGGCTTTTGTACACCAGCCGCCGCTGAATATCCTCCCCGATCAGGGCGCCGTTGGGCTCAAAAAAGATCCGTTTATCGAATTCCGGCAGTATTCCGTGAAAAGATGTACGGACCAGTTCCTGTTTGCTCTCGCTGGGATCATCAATAATATAAATCCCCTGGGGTTCATACCCCATTTCATGCACCAGAAAATTGCTGATCCCCAGGGCATAAACGCTGTCCGCCACCAGAAAAAAATCCGCCGGGAGGAAATCGATAAATTCCGTCAGGGGTTCCGCGGCGGCGCTGAAATAATCGTAGTATCGCTGTTCTTCTTCTGCAATAACCGCCTCAACCTTTTCCTGCGGGATATTGCCAAACTGACCGACCACCCGCAAAAAACGGCTTGTTTCCTCGGCGCCGACGGGTAAAACAGGATAGTGGACGAAGGGGGTACCGTACTTTTGCTCCAAAAGTTCTACCACCCCAAGGCCGACCCAAGGGGAAAGCAGCAGATTAAACTGGGCATGGGGAATATCCTTCCATTCACTGATACCCCGGGAACGGCTTCCGAAGAGGATATTCACCTCAAAGCCTAAAAGCTGCAGGAGTTCCTTAATGGTTTCCAGATCCGATCTCCAAAAAGGATCCTGAAAGGGTACCACGGAAAAAACATTCACCAGCCCCTGCCGTACTTGGGGAACCACATCTCCCACGAACTGTTCTATGATCGCGTTCAGCACAAACTCATGGCCCAGGTAGTTACTTCCCTTGAAACCCGCGGTTTCCACGGCCACCACCGGATGTCCCTCAAGGGCATAACCCTGGGCGACATTCAGGGTATCATCCCCAACAATATCCGAGGTACAACCGGTTAACACCACGTAGAGATCCCCGTCGATTACCCTGAGGGTCCCGTCGATCAGGCTGTCCAGCTTTTTTTCCCCGCCGAATACCACTTCTGCTTCACCGGCATTGGTGCAGGAAATCTCATGACCCCCGGCATAACCGCCGCCCTGCATTCCTGCACCGGCGGAGGCAAAACTAAACGCCTTGGTTGAGCACCCCGGTCCGGCGTGGATTATGGGAATACCCCGGGGTATGGCCAAAACCGTCTGCTGGGCCGCCAAGGCGCAGGTAAAACGCTGCTGTTCTATGATGCCGCTCATTTGGCGCTTCCTTCAAAATAATAGGGATTTTTCTCATTAAGCCACCATTCCGTATAGGGCAGCTTCAGGTGTCTCCCCATGTGTTCATAAAACCGCTTTTTCTTAAACACCGTCTGCAAACGCCGGCCCAGGTGGAGTATCCCCTCATAGCCGATTCCGTAGTTCACATCCCCCTCGGGCAGGTTGGGGATTCCGATTTTTGCGCAGATCGGGCCGCCCCCATGCCGCAGAATAATTACATCCGGATTAATCTCCTGCAGGAGTTTATGGACGATAAAGGGCTGCTTGTTACAAATACTAATGTTGGGTACATCCCCGTGGGTTTCGTTAAAATGATCCAACAACACCTCGTCACTGGTGGAATCCATTTGCACATCATGGTGGTTCAGGTTGAGCCCCACCAATTTCATACCAAAATCCCCGGCAATATTAGTGATATTCATCGCCCAGGCATCCCCGCCCCAGACATATACGGTTTTTCCCTGGAGCGTTTCCCTCAGTTCAGCAAGCTCCGGCGCTATACGGGCGTGTTCTGCGGCGATAAATTCCTCCGCCAGAGCTTCCCTGCCGGTTAACGCCGCCACCGTGCGGACCCATTGATCGGTCCATTCCAGGCCGAAAGGAGAGGGAACCTTAATCTCCGGAACCCCGTACTGTTCTTCAAGAATATGGGCAATATACATGGACAGGCTGGTACACATCTGTACCGACGCCACCGCCTCGGACATATAGGTAACCCCTTCGACGGTACTTAAATCCACCAGGTAGTTAGCCTTAAGCCCCAGGGGCCTGAGCAGGGGACCAAAACCATCGGACTGGGCAAAGCTGAACACGTTGACCAGATCCTCCTGCTTTTTCCGGGGAGGTTTTACCAGCTTCCAGAGTATGGCATGGTAGGAGAGATCGAACCCCGTGGCCCACACGGTCGATTTAAAGCCCTCGCAGGGTACCGGAATAACCGGGTATCCCAATTCTTCTTCCATTTCGTCGGAAATACTCTCCAGATCATCCCCGATAATACCGGCGGCGCAGGAACTGAGGATGAAAATTGCATTGGGATGGTAGCGCTTTTCCGCTTCCCGTACGGCGAAACGGAGTTTCTCCCCCCCGCCGTACACGGTTTCCTTCTCCAGCATATTGGTACTGATATGGCGAACATTCCGTACATCAAAGCCCCGGGCGCGGCAGACCGCCCGGAAACTTACGTTACGACCCGAGGACAGGGAGGCGCAGCCCAGAGGCGCATGACTGATTGCCACCGCATCCCGTATGTACACCGCCCGGGTTTCGGCGCAGCTTTCGGGGCAATTGCCGCACTGACCGTAATAACGGCCCGCACAGGCAAGGGAATTGGATTTCCCCTTTTCATTAAGGTCCTTCGATGTACCGTGGTAGGATAAAACAGTGTTTAATCTATGTTCCCGTACATCCAATCCGGTATATGTTAAGATGTCACCCATACATTTTTCTCCATTTATATTTGATACTGATCCTTAAGATCATCCAAAAGGCCGAATTCAGAAAGAATAGACTCAAGACGATCCTGGGTCATCGGTTTAGGAATAACAAAAAGTTGATTTTCTTCTATACTTTTGGCAAGGTTACGGTATTCCTGGGCCTGGGTGGAGTCATTTTTATATTGAATAACCGTTTTCTTATGGATCTCCGCATGTTGGACTATATTGTCCCTGGGAACAAAATAGATAAGATGGGTTCCCAGTTCTTCCGCAAAGGCCCGTAGAAGCTCCTCCTCCCGGTCCACCATGCGGCTGTTACAGATAATCCCCCCTAAACGGACTACCCCCTTAGTGGCGTAACGCTGAACACCCTTGGCGATATTATTCGCCGCATAAAGGGCCATCATTTCGCCGCTGGCTACTATATATATCTCCTTGGCCTTACCTTCCCGGATGGGCATGGCGAAGCCGCCGCATACCACATCCCCAAGTACGTCGTAGAACACATAGTCCAGATCGTCCGTATAGGCCCCAAGCCGCTCAAGAAGGCCGATGGAGGTGATAATACCCCGGCCTGCGCAGCCGACCCCCGGTTCCGGCCCCCCGGACTCAACGCAGCGGGTACCTCCGAAACCTGTTTTCATAATTTCTTCCAGGCCCACCTGTTCACTTACATTCCGAAGGGTGTCCAGTACCGTCTGTTGACTGAGCCCACCCAGGAGAAGCCGGGTCGAATCCGCCTTGGGGTCGCAGCCCACCACCATCACCTGTTTACCCAGCTCGGTCAGCCCTGCGGTGAGGTTTTGGGTGGTGGTAGACTTACCTATCCCCCCTTTCCCGTAAATTGCAATCTGCCGTAAAGTTGCCTTTGGCATTCTAGCCTCCTTTTTTCTTGTTTTTAAACTCTCGGTTCCGGTAAAAACAAAAACCCCCAGGGAACAAAGAAATATCTTCCTTGTTCTCTGGGGTTTCCAGTCAAACAATATAACTTACTAAATATATATGATTTATATACTATAAATTATTTTTTGTCAATAGCTACCTCAGATAAGTTTAATTTTTTCCCATTTGCTGCCACGCCAGCGGGTAACAAAAAAAATCATCCGTACTACCCAGTCAATAACCATGGCAACCCAGATCGACGCCACCCCCATACCGAATTTCAAGGCCAGGGTATAGGCGGCGCCTATGCGGAAGATCCACATAGAGGCCCCGGAAACCACCATGGTGAAGGTATTATCCCCAGCGGCCCGCAGGGCATAGGGGAGACAATAGGCGGGACCCCAGATGAGGATAGCGAAGGTGCAGAATATAGAACCACACTGGATGGCGATACGGGTCCCTTCCTCGGAAAGGCCGTAAAACCGGAGGGAAATGGGCATGAGGATCAGCATGAGACCATTGAGAACCCCCATGACAACATAATTGGCCCCCAGGAGTTTCCGGGTATACTTCCTGGCGTCCCTGGGATCCCCCGCGCCCATACACTGGCCTACCACAATGAGGATTGCCGAAGCCACCCCCATACCCGGGAGGCATCCGATACTCAGCATGATCCCCGCAATGGCGTTACCCGCAATACCCGCCGCGCCGAAGGTGGAGACCAGGCGGATACTGAAAAGTTTACCCATCTGGAACATGATCCCCTCCATACCGTTGGGCAGGGCGATCCGCATGATTTTTCCCATAATATCCGGCAAAATCTTTACCCGCAGTATGCCCCGAATCTGTATGGCCCCGCTCCGGAAACGGTATAAAAGCGCCATCACTACCACCGCAGCAACCATACGGCTTATCAGGGTGGAAAAGGCGGCGCCGCTTACCCCCCAATGGAGGCCGAACATGAACAGGGCGTTCCCCGCCACATTGAGGATATTCACCAGCAGGGATATCCACATACCGATCCGGCTGTTGCCCATGCTGCGGAACAGGGCGGCGCCGGCAGTAAACAGGGCTATGAAGGGATAACTCATGGAAGACCAAAAAAAGTACTGTTCCGCATTGACCAGTACCTCCGGTTCTATCTGACCATAAACAAGGAGAAGCAGGGGACGGGGGAAAAGCCTGGTGATGATCATAAAAAGGACGGATAAAATCATTATTCCATATATAAGCTGTTTCGCCGCCTTGGAAGCGCTATCCCCGTCCCGGCGGCCCAGGTACTGATTGCATATCACCACCCCGCCGGTGGTCACGGAAAAAATGATATTTATCAGCAACACATTGATAGTATCAACCAGGTACACCCCGCTTACCGCCGCCTCCCCCAGGACGACAACCATAAGGGTATCGATAACGCCCAGCATTACCGTGAGAAATTGGTCGATTATAAGGGGCCCGATGAGACGCAGCAGTTCCCGGTTGCTCCAGCGTTCCCCGATTTCAGCGGTTTTGCTCGGTGATAAAATATCCATATTTCCTATTAAATACCTATGTTTAATATATTTTATAATCAGTATTATCCCAATGAAAAAATATGTCAATATCAGATAGTAAGCGTTGTCCCTTCTTTCCTACCGGAAGTCCGCCGTATCATCCTTGGCGGCCTTCATTTTTTCCATGGTGAAAATATAGCTGTTCTTGAGGCGGATGTAGTCCTCCTCGTTAAAGAACCGTTCCCGCTGAACCCGGGTCATGTAGAGTACGTACAGGTCCCCTATCACCTTTTCCAGATGGTCCGTTTCAAGGTACTCGGTCCCGGTCTTTTTCAGATCAAAGTCCCTGTCGGCTCATAATTCAAAAAGTGGGCAGAGGGGTGTAATGTACAGAAGGACGCAAATCGGACAAAATTATGAGTGGAGAACTTAAACAGAAATTCATTGAAAATATATCAAAGATTGTAAAAGGCGGAAAACAGGCCGCTATCGGAATACAAAAGCGGTATGGGGATTTTATCAAAAAAAGAAAATAATTACAGTAATATTAAATATTATTTTAACGAATTTGATTATCTTTATTACGATCCCATAAGGGCTAAAATGGCGTTGGAAGATTTCTCAGAGGATGAATGATTTCTATAGCACTACCATCATTTTTATGGCCCCCTTGCCCGTCCTTTTACATCATGTTATTCTCACTTCATGGCCCATAATGACCTCTATATAGTCGATAATGACACCCCGGATCGCTCGGTTCAGAAATACCTCAACGAATGGTGCCCAATATCAAAGCAGATGGACATTGCCACCGGCTATTTTGAGATAGGCGGCCTTCTGGCAATTGACGGTGAATGGCAGAAACTTGAAAAAATCAGGATAATCCTGGGTTCCGAAGTAACTAAAAGAACAAAGGAAATTATTAACGAAACGGTAAAGTATTTTCTCAAAGGCCTTGATAAGAGCCTTGAAGACGAAAAGGACAAAAATGAATTTCTTCTGGGCGTTCCCGCTATCCTGGACGCCCTGAAGTCAAAAAAAATTGAATGCCGGGTATTTGATAAAAACAAATTCCATGCCAAAGCCTTTATCACCTATTTTACCGATACCTACCATAAGCAGTTTCCAAGTTCGGTGAATATCCCCGCCGGATATGCCTTGGTTGGTTCCAGCAATTTTACAAAAGCCGGGCTTACCCAGAACATTGAACTTGATGTCCAGCTATCCAATGATGTTGAAGTCCTGCAAGAATGGTTCGATAATCACTGGAATGGCGCCGCTGATATTACCGAAGCGATACTTACCACCATCGAAAATCATTGCCGGGAATATTCCCCCTACGATATATACCTCAAATCAATGTATGACTATTTCAAAAGCCATGAGCAAACCGTAAGCGGCTGGGAAAAAAACGAATCCCGGATATACCCCGCACTGTCCCAATACCAGAAAGATGGTTATAACAGCGTTCTTAAAATCGCCGAAAAATACCGGGGCGCCTTTCTCTGCGACGGCGTAGGACTCGGGAAAACCTATGTAGGAATGATGCTGATAGAACGGCTCCTTATTAAGGAACACCGGAATGTAGTATTGATAGTACCTGCGGCAACCCGCCTCCCGGTTTGGGAGGTAGCAATAGCACGGTATATGCCCGATATACTTGAAGGTTTTCTGCCCTTTAAAATCATCAATCATTCTGATATATTGCTAAAGAAAAATGAAAATCTGATGAAGCAGATTGCTTATCAGGCGGACTGCATTGTCATAGATGAGGCCCATCATTTCAGAAACCGGTGGTCAGGCAGGTATAGAAAGCTATTTGAAGTAATTGGGACAGGACGTCAGAAACAACTTTTTCTGCTTACCGCCACTCCGATAAACAACAGCTTCCTTGATTTACAGCATTTAATAGAACTCTTTACCCAGGAAGATGATCAGGCGTTTGCGGTTCCCCCGCTGGGCATTCACAGCCTGAAAGGCCGCATCAGGATCATGGAAAATCAACTTGGTAAACTTGGCAGTGCCATTGATGATCCGGTCGAGGCCGAATCAATACTAAAAAACGATGAATTAGTGAAGGAACTGGTGGTACAGCGAAGCCGCGCGTATGTCAAAAAAAGCCTTAATACTATGGAAGGCGCAGAAGTTCTGTTCCCCAACAGGGCGCCCCCAGTGGTTGCCGATTATTCCCTGCGAAAAAGCTACGGCAAATTAATCGATGATTTTATCCATTCCTTTGAGCGGAAAGATACAAAGAGCAACCGTAAAATCTGTATCCTTTCGCTGGCCATATACTCCCCCTATGAGGATGCCTATTTTAAGGGCGATAAATCTCAAATTGATGAATTCAAACAAGGCCGCCAGGCCCAGGTGGTAAACCTTATCAGGATACTGCTCCTTAAACGCTTTGAAAGTTCAGCGGCAGCCTTTGAAGAAACCTGTATCAGAATATTTGTCCGGCTGCATAAATTTTTAAAGGATTATAAAGACTACGGCAACCAGCGTGAAATAGACCGGTTTTACCAGCACCAGGATAGGGTCATTGCGTATATTTCCAAGTATATCCTTGAAAATGTTCCTTATACTGAAGAAGAGCTGGAAGATGATCTCCCTGACTATGTGTGGGATACAGAGGAAAATCTTAATATAAACGACTTTGATATTCCGGTAATAATTCAGGATACTCTTTGGGATTTAGAAGTCCTGGCGGATTTTCTTGAAGACCTTATGGGCATTGCTCCCGCCAATGATGATAAAATAAATACCTTAAAATCCATTCTTTCAAATGATGAAAAGCTAAAGGGAAAGAAATTAATCATCTTCACTGAATACCGGTCTACCGCACGATATATTGAGCGGGAACTGAAAAAGGCGGGATTTAGCAAACTTTTTGAACTTGACGGACAATCTCCGGTTGATCGTCGAGAGATAATTGAACGTTTTGCCCCGTACTATAATGGGAAATCATCTAAAGAAATAAAAAATGAAATAGACATCCTTGTTGCAACCGATGTGCTGGCCGAAGGCTTAAACCTCCAGGATGCTACCTGTTTAATCAACTATGAACTTCATTGGAATCCGGTACGTCTCATGCAGCGCATAGGCCGTGTTGACCGGAGGCGGAGCCGGGAAATAGAAGAAAAACTTTTGAAGGATCTGGGACAAAAACCGGAGAATCGGGACACTATCCATTTCTGGAATTTCCTGCCGCCTTCGGATCTGGAAGATTTACTTTCCCTGTATCAGAGGGTGTCCCAAAAGACCCTACGCATATCAAAAACTCTGGGCATAGAAGGGAAACAACTGTTGACCCCCGATGATGATTATAACAGCCTCCAGGACTTTAATGCTGCCTACGAAGGAACTGAAAGCCGGGAAGAAGAAATACGCCTGGAATATCAAAAATTGATGCTGGAAAATCCTGGTTATGAAAACAGCGCCCCTAAGCTCCCGGCAAAAATATACAGCGGAAAGGCTGGGGATTTACAGAAGGGCTTCTTTTTCTGTTATGAGCTTCCGGGTAAACATCCCGATGGCACTTGGACGAATACCGCCGGGACCGGCATTACCGGAGATGGCTTTTATCGCTGGTATTTTCTTGATCCCAAAACAGGTGATATCGGCGAGCAGACCTATGATATATGGAAACTGATTAAATCAGAAAAAGACACGTCCAGGGTATTGTCAATAAGTGAAGAAAATTTTATCCCGGTTCGCAAGGCCATAGAATCCCATATCAACAGGTCGTATATGAAAGCAATCCAGGCGCCGCTTGGGGTAAAGCCCCGGCTGGTTACGTGGATGGAGATTGACTAGATATTGTGATACTTATAAAAGGTATCTTTATCCATATAGTTTTTTATTTGACCTAAATCCCTTAGATATTTTATATTAATTGCAGTATCAAGCTTTTTAAATCCCTTGTTTATTTCTCTTAATTTTTTTTCTATTTTTTTAAAATATTTTTTGTTACGATCATTCAATATGACAATAGTATCCTCCAAATAAAAAGAAACCATTGTCATAATCTCAACAAATCTAAATATCTTTAGAATGACATCATACAACAAATCAAACAGTATTTGATCATTTAAAGGCTGCGTGTATATTAACTGGATATATTTCTTATAGTTTGTTAGTGATTCTTTCAAATTATATGCACATGTTTTATATAGTATACTATTACCAAAAATAGTGATATATAATGTAATAATGTTATTATCTCTTTTATTAAACGATAAGTAGTTTCTCGAATTAAATAAACAAATATTATCCGAACTATCTAATGCATCATATTCAAAAAAGACTATATCAATATTACTAATTAGAAATAATACGCTTATATATTCTTGCTTATTTTGATCTTCCTTATATTTGGATACAACATTAAAAATATTTTTCCGTATTAATTCTCTAAATTGAACGTTATTTGAAAAATCAACAATATGCTTAGTATTAATTTCCCATATATTTATAAATTCTTTAAATTCTATTATTTTTGATATCTCACCGATTAATATTGATGAAATATGATTTGCTTCCGTAAGTATTGTATTAAAGTTTCTAGCAAGTTTTTGCATGATCATGTTATAATTTTTTATTTGCAAATTAAAATTTTCTACAGCATCATTAAATATTTGTTTATTTTCTTTTTTAGAAGTTAGAAAATATTCAATTAACAATGTTGTTATACCAAATACCAATGGCAAAAAACCAATAATTATATTAACCACTAGGCCTTCGGTCATATTTAGTTTTATCATTATTTTATTACGAATAAATAATAACAAAATTGGTAAGACAGAAGGAACTAACACTATCGGTAATAAAATATATTTAGTTTTTTTTGATTGGTTTCTTAAGCCCTTTATTATACTGTTGCTATTTTGTTTTTCCGTCTTTTTCAATATTATAAAAACTCCTTAGACTACAGTACTTTATTATAGGTATAGAATTCAAGTATCAAGTCTTGGCCTTAAGTACAGATTAAACATTCTTGAAAATCAGTACCAATGTACCCTACATTTTCTCTTGACATTCGTTATACCCTTGGTTATACTTATTAGGTATGAAAACCGCAATTTCCATTGAAGACCGGGTTTACAGCGTAGCCGAGGATGCAGCAGACCGGATGGGCCTGACCCGAAGCAAGCTCTATACCCTGGCTATAGAAGAGTACCTGCGGAACCACAGCCCGGATATTCTGTTAAAGCAGCTTAACGAAGTCTACGGCAGAGAAAATTCCACTTTAGATGATGACATTCAACAAACTCAATCGGCTTTGTTTGCCGGGGAAGACTGGTAATGGTTCGTGGTGAAATCTGGTGGGCGGAACTGCCACCGCCCAGGGGTTCGGAACCTGCAAAACGGCGGCCTGTTTTGGTCATCCAGGGGGATACGTATAACCGTAGCGCCCTTAATACGGTTATTTGCGCGGTTCTTACCTCAAACCTGGAACTTGCCAAGGCGCCGCCAAATTTTCTGCTGGAGAAGGCAGTTTCCGGTCTGGAAAAAACATCGGTTATTAATTTCTCCCAAATTTTCACTATTGATAAATCGTATTTTTTAGAACAGGTTTCTATGCTTCCCAAAAGCGTCATTGAAAAAATCAATGCGGGGATAAAGCAGATATTTGAGCTTCCGTAATAAGAGGGGCGTACTAATGGCAACAGAGATAAAAGAAGTACACAATCTCAAGACCTTGCTTTCCTACTGTGGGGAACATTTAAATTGGAATATTGCCTTAGACGACCTCGAAGACATTGACGATGTTACCTACGACTTTGAAGCCAGGGACATCCATCTTAAGCCGGAAGAATTTGCCCGGATTAACTCCCTTAAACAACTCCGTCCCCTTAATGACAAACAGCCCTGGGGAATATTTGCCCTTGATTTTGAAAGCAAACGGTTTGAAGTTACCAGCCTTCGCAAAGTTCTTTCCGGTCTTATCCCTAAACGCCGTAACCGCGACCACGCGGTATGGGATAAAAAGAACCTGCTTTTCTTCTGTTTCTGGGGTGAAAAAAACAACCGGACCTTTGGGGCAGTGTATTTTGAGGATAAGGCGGCTGGATTGCCCCGGATAAAAACATTTTATTGTAATCCCCGTCTTGAAGATGCCAGGCAACTGCACAATTTTGAAGAAAAGCTAAAGCATTTAAGCTGGCCTCTTAATCCGTCCGACTCTAAGGTCTGGGTAGAAACATGGTCCACAGCTTTTACTACTGTTTATCATCAAACGATACGTGATTCCATTACCTTAACGGCCGAGCTTTCCTCTATCGCCAGGGTGATACAAAAACGTATCCTTGAAATATTCGCCATTGAGACCGAGACCGGGTATGTTCATGAACTGTATACACGATACCGAAAAACCCTTATCCATGATATGACCGCCGAACAGTTTGCCGATATGTATGCCCAGACCATGGTCTATGGCTTATTTTCTGCCCGTTGTATGAGTACAGAGGAGCATTTCGATCCCAAGCAGGCTATTGACGCTATTCCCAGCACGAATCCTTTTTTGCAAAAATTGCTCAAGGAATCTTTTACCAAACGACACGGATTGTCCTTTGATGAACTTGATTTGGGTGATATAACCCTCTTGTTACAAAATACCGATACCGTTCATATCCTTGAAGATTTTAACCGACAGACCGGCGGCGGCAGGGAAGACCCGGTTATTTATTTTTATGAAGGGTTCCTGAACGCCTATGAAAAAGAACAGAAAAAGCGGCGTGGCGTTTATTATACCCCCCAACCGGTTGTCAACTTTATGGTTCGGGCCGTTGACGATATCCTGAAAACCGAGTTCGGTATAAAAGACGGGCTTGCTTCAACCGAAACAAAAACTATCATGGCCAAAGGAAAAGGAAAGAAAGAAGAAAGCCCCCAGGTCGTACCGGCTATTCAAATCCTGGACCCCGCAACCGGTACAGGAACTTTTCTGCGGCAGATAATTCTTCAAATATGGGAAAATTTTAAATGTACACGTACCGGGGCTACTAAAAAATCTATAGAGAATCAATGGAATTACTATGTCAAAAATCATCTCCTACCCCGTCTTAACGGCTTTGAATTGATGATGGCTCCCTATGCCGTTGCCCACATGAAACTGGCAATAGCCCTGCAGGAAACTGGTTATGCCTTTGATGAAGACCAGGAACACCCTGACCGGGTAAAGGTGTTCCTTACCAATTCCCTGGAAGAAGCCGACAAAGAAGGCGGCCAGGGCATGATGTTTGAACATGACGCCCTGGCGGAAGAATCATTAGCCGCAAGGGAAACCAAAAAGAACAAGGGAATTAATGTGGTGATTGGGAATCCGCCGTATAGCGGAGAAAGCGCCAATAAGGGTGAATGGATCATGTCCCTGATGGAGGATTATAAAAAAGAACCGGGCGGGGTCGAAAAGTTAAACGAGCGGAATCCCAAATGGATAAATGATGATTATGTCAAATTTATCCGCTATGCACAGAAATATATTGAACGTTCTGGGTCAGGGATTGTTGCATATATCAATAATCATAGTTTTCTGGATAATCCAACCTTTCGAGGTATGCGCTGGAATTTGTTAAAATCCTTCGACAAAATTTATATCATTGATTTACATGGCAATAGCAAAAAGAAAGAAACAACGCCTGACGGCGATAAAGATGAAAATGTTTTTGATATTCAGCAAGGTGTAAGTATAAATATATTTGTAAAAAACGGAAAGAAAAACGCTGACGATTTAGCTGAAGCGTTTCATTTTGATTTATATGGGCTACGAGATGAAAAATACGATTTTCTTAATAAGAACAGAATTAATCTATTAAAGTGGAATAAAATATCATTACAATATTCACAATATTTTTTGACACAAAAAATATTTGACAACAAAAATGTATATGATAATGGATTTTATATAAAAAATTTATTACAGATTCATTCAGTAGGTATTGTAACATCAAGTGATTCTATATTTATTAATAGTGATAAAAAACTACTCATAAATAATATTAAACAACACTTTTCCATAGAGCCTGACAAGAAATTGATTAGATCCATTAATTATCGAATATTTGATACTCAATATATATATTATGATACCGAAAAGATCGAAAGAGCAAGAACTACTATTATGCGACATTTATTTTACAAAGAGAATATTGGTTTAATAATAGGGCGCCAAGGACAAGTAGTTGGCTCTATGGCATGGAATTTGTCTTTTTTATCAACTCAAATTACAGACTTTAATCTTTATTATAGAGGCGGTGGGGTAATATTCCCTCTTTATCTCTATCCCGATGAAGGCTATTCAAAAAAGGGCAAGCAATCCCGCCGCCCGAACCTGGACCAAATGCTTGTTAATGAGATTGCCGATAAACTCAGTCTTTCCTTTGAAAACGAAAAGTCCGGGGACAAGGATAAGTTTGCCCCTATAGACCTCTTGGATTATATCTATGCGGTCCTCCATTCCCCCAAATACCGAGAAACGTACAAGGAATTTCTCAAGATCGACTTCCCTCGTATTCCCTATCCTACGGATAAAAAAGTATTTTGGAAACTGGTTGCCCTGGGCGGGGAACTCCGGCAGCTTCATCTTTTGGAAAGTCCCCTGTTCAGCAAAGTTGATTCAGAAGAGGCTGCCGGGAAGGTTCCGGTGGATAAACCCAGGTATGAAGATGGGAAGGTCTTTATCAATGACGGCTTTTACTTTCCCGATGTCCTGCAAGCCGCTTGGGAGTTCTATATCGGCGGGTACCAGCCTGCCCAAAAGTGGCTCAAAGACCGCAAGGGACAGATTTTGAGCGGCGAGGATGTCAAGCATTACCGGAAGATCATCATGGCACTGACAGAAACAGGGCGGGTAATGAGGGAAATTGATAAAGTTGGGGTTGTATAAAGGTTGGGTAAGAGGAATATTATGATATATCATTATTGCAGTGTAGAAAATTTTATGAAAATTATTCAATCAAAAGAGATATGGCTTTTCAACACCAGACAAATGAATGATTTTCAAGAAACCCATTGGATAGATCATTTTATACTTGAGCATCTTTCTGAAAATCAAAAAATACTGGGACCGGAAAAGATTGACATGCTTTTGAAGCAATATAGTATTAATAACTGGTGGTCATATATTGCATGCTTTTCAAATGATGGGGATAAGTTAAGCCAATGGCGTGCATACGCAAATAATGCCACAGGATTTTCTATTGGATTTAATGAAGAAAAAATAGGTATAGAAAAAAAGATGCCGGGAATGGGAGGCCATTGGACCGTAGGTACCGGATATCACGAATGTATATATGATGAAATTCAGCAGAGGAATATTGTCAATTCTATTTTGGATATCGATAAATTGAAGAATGAAAGTAATGAAATGGCAGCATACAATGTAATGCCTTTACGTTTTAACTCGCTTGTTTTTAAAAACCCAAAATTCGTTGAAGAACAAGAAATTAGGTTGATGCACGTACCTGCGGTATTTACCGATAATAATAATGCTAGTGTCTTAATGGGAAATATTTCAGAAGTCAATTTTATTTGCAAGAACAATGACATTTCCTCCTATTTTAAACTGAAATTAGAAGAAAAATTTACATCTGATCTAATATCCAATATATTCATGGGACCCAAATGCAAGATTGATATAGGGGATCTACAATTTTTCCTTGCTGAAAATGGATTGAAAAAAACGCAAATTGAACGGTCAAGGGCATCCTATATATAAATGAAATTATTAATTTTGCTATGAATAAATTATCGCACGGAGCAAGAAAATGAACAACATAATAGATTATAATGTAATTGTTATGCAAATTAAAGACATCATGGCCCATGCCCGGTTGCGCATGAAATCAATGGCAGTCATCTAAAAACTTGTTGGGAGATAGGCCATATTATTGTTGAGTATGAACAAAACGGGAATATTAAGGCTGAATATGGAAAGTAACTTCTTCCGGAAATATCAAAACGACTGACCCGCGAATTAGGATCCGGTTTTTCCCGGTCAAATCTTCAAAACATGCGTAATTTTTACCTGGACATTCAGGATCATGTATCCATAATATGAAAAATCTTTTGCAGACATCCTCAAGCTGTGAAATCATCATCGACTACAACAACAGATTTAGGGTATTTTATCCCATTTTTCCCATCTATAATTTTTTGCTGATCGTCCCATTTCTAACTAATATAATAATCGGCAATATAGTACCACCTTTACCGGTAGGAGCAAAATTGTTAAAAAACTCATAATCAAGTTTGTCATTTGTAAACTATTTCCCTCTTTGAACTAGCCCAATCGTTCAATAATTTCAAAACAATCCTTCCCATACAAATAATCCTCATCGGTCTCATCAATAATCCTATACCACCCCCTCTCGATATCCAACACATCATATATCCTTCCGTGGGTCAAAGTCATAGGAGTCGATTTGCCAAGGAAACGGACTTTTAGGACTGGGGCAATAACGAATATTTCAGGTTGAAATACACAATCCACATCTTTATCATCCAGAAGCCGGTAATAATAATCATCCACAACTTCGATAACCTTATAAATCTTATCTCGTGTCAATGAACCCGGTCGGGTATCAGTTAAGCACTTAACAAACATCTACCATTACCTTTTTTATCTCGCCATAAAAATCTGTTTTATCCGCCCTTTGCGGCAAACCCGATACCTGTCCATCCCCCAATTCAATTATGGTTAAACCGCCATCCGCTTTACGGGCAATATCCATGGTAAAGAAATTACTCTGAACAGTTTTGACTATTTCCTCAAATTATCCCAATACAGGTTTCGCGCAGTCATAGTCGCCTTCCTCCCAATAAATGGCAGACTTCATCATTTCCGATGGCTTTATCCTTTTAAGGGCGTCATGAAAATTACCTTCAACCAATGCATCATAATTACATAAATATACCCCTTCCCCGACAATTCATTACCCGTACCTCTTCTTTTAACATTTTAACCCCAATGGTCATATTGTTTTTAAGCAGTTCCATAGGTGGGAGGGTGTTTTCTGGACAGCCGTTTTTATTTACCGGAAGTCCGCCGTAGATCGTATCTCGTCGCAGTACTCGCAGCGGTAGGTCCCCAGCACCGGATCCTCCAGGTGGAAGATATGCGGTACGTAGGCTTCGGTGGAAGTAACGCACCGGGGATTCTTGCAGATCAGGATGTCCTCTACCCGCTCGGGGAGCTGGAGCTTTATCTTTTCGGTGATCACTTCATTTTCAATGATATTAACGGTGATATCCGGATCGATGAGCCCCAGGAGTTCATAGTTGATAGCAATGGTGTTATCGATCTTGATGATATCCTTCTTGCCCATGTGCCGGGAACTGGCGTTAACCACAAAGGCCACCGTGTAGGGCGCCTTGCCGAGACCGAGCCAGTTGAAGATCCGTATGCCCTGGCCTGCTTTTATATGATCAATAACGATGCCGTTCTTTATCTTTGCTATGTTAAGCATTTTACACCACCCCTAACAGTGAGGATAACAGGGCCATACGCACGTACATACCGTACTTTGCCTGCTTAAAATAGGCTGCCCGGGGGTCCCCGTCCACCTCCAGGGCAATCTCGTTAACCCGCGGCAGGGGGTGGAGGATGATCATATCATCCCTGGCGGCCTTCATTTTTTCCATGGTGAGAATATAACTATCCTTGAGGCGGATGTAGTCTTCCTCGTTGAAGAACCGTTCCCGCTGAACCCGGGTCATATAGAGTACGTCCAGGTCCCCCATCACCTTTTCCAGATGGTCCGTCTCAAGGTACTCGGTCCCGGTTTTTTTCAGAATCCCCTGGGTTATATAGTCCGGAACATTGAGCTCCGGCGGGGAAATGAAGATAAGCCGTATCCCCGTGTACCGGGACAGGGCCTTAGCCAGGGAATGGACGGTACGGCCGAACTTGAGGTCCCCGCAGAACCCCACGGTAAGCCCGTCAAAATGCCCCCGCAAGCGGCGGATGGTAAGCAGGTCCGTCAGGGTCTGGGTAGGGTGATGATGCCCTCCATCGCCGCCGTTCACCACCGGTACCTCGGCATAGCGGGAAGCCACCATGGCGGCCCCTTCCTTGGGGTTCCGCATGACAATGGCGTCGGCATAGCAGGATACGGTACGGATGGTATCCGCCAGGCTCTCCCCCTTGGAGGCGGAACTGGAGCCGGGCTCGGCGAAGCCCAGGCAGGCCCCCCCCAGGCGCAGCATGGCCGCCTCAAAACTCAGCCGGGTTCGGGTACTGGGTTCAAAAAACAGGGTTGCCAGCAGCTTTCCCCGGCAGCTTTCCCGCAGATACAGCGGATCCGCCTCGATTTTTTCCGCCAAAGTAAAGAGTTCGGCCATTTCTTCTATGCTGAAATTGCCGGGTTCCACCAAATGACGCCCTTTAAGCATGTCCCCTCCCCGCGATTATCGCATTATGCAAAAAAAAACCGCCCCAAAAGGCGGATATTCATACAAAAATAAAAAACGGGCCGCACGGAACTAAACGCCGACCGCCATAACAAGCAAACAGAATCTGTTTTGTCATAATTACTTCCATAATTTCCATAAACTACGGTATTATATCAGAGGGACTTGGAAAAGGCAAGCCCCCGGGATATGCTTTACGGTATGGAGATTAATAAGGGGCAGCTAATACTATGGATAGCTCGATAATTCTGTTTTTTCTCTCCATCATTATCTTCACTGTTGTTTTCTATATATTGGCCCTGCTCTGGTTTACCGATACGCGTAACCGCCGGCTGACGGGCTTTTTTACCCTGGGCGCCGCCATCGCCCTCGGGATCTTTTTTAACGCCATCGACATGGTTATCAGGATGGAACTGTTACCCTTCGTCTTTACCCTGCGTTCCATTGCCCTGTCGGCATTCCCCTACTGCGTCTTTGCCTTTGCCCGGTCTCTTACGGACATCAAGTTCTTTAAATCCAAAACGATCAATGCAATAAGTTGGATTTTGCTGGTTCTGGATATCCTTATCATCCTGACCAACTCCCTGCATCACCTGTACTACCGGGCCTATACTTATCCCCGGCCGGAATATGCCCAAGCATTCCTGGTCCACTACGTGTTTTTAATAGTAGTCTGGGTTCTGGGTATCATCCTCCTGCTTCACCATGTGGTTAAAAAGACGCCAAACCGGTTCCACGTGCTCCTCCTGACCCTGGCATCCATACTTCCCATGGTCCTCAATATGTTATTCACCCGGGGAATTTTCCTCTTCAACCTGGAACACGATATAGTTCCCTTCGGCTGTTTCATCATGTTTATCACCTTCGCCATACTCTTAAATCCGGCGGAACAGTTCAATCTCCAAACCATTGCCTACAGCAGTATCCTTACGGCCTTTACGGACTTTTATCTTGTGGTGGACACCAACAATATTATTATCGATACCAACATGACTGCGGACCGGCTGGACATACGCTTAAACATGGTCCCGGGAAAGCTCACGGTGTTCGGCATGATCTCCCAGATATACCCCCTAACGGCTCATACCGAGCCGGCCAATTTCTTTGCGGAACTGGCGGATTTTTCCAAGCCCTTTCCGGGCGGAGAAATAAGCATCCGCACCCCCCATGGGGACCGGACCTTTACCACCACCCGGCAGGAACTGTACGTGGGGAAGCGCTTTACCGGCTACACCATGATCTTTACCGATGTCAGCGTCTACCGCGGTATGATCCGGGAGATAAACCATCAGAAGGAACAGCTTGAGATACTCAAGGAAACCGCCGAATCCGCCAACGCCGCCAAGAGCAGCTTCCTGGCCAATATGAGCCACGAGATGCGCACCCCCCTGAACGCCGTCATCGGCCTTTCGGAACTGGAATTGGGAAGGGAAAATGGGGAGATGCATCCGGAAACCCGGGAAAATATCGAAAAGGTCTACAGCTCCGGAATGACCCTCCTGGGGATCATCAACGACATTCTGGATATTTCCAAGATCGAATCGGGCCGCTTTGAACTTATCCCGGCGGAATACGATACCCCCAGTTTGATTAACGATACGGTGACCCTGAATATCGTACGCATAGGCAGTAAACCTATTGTCTTTACCCTGGATATTGAGGATGATCTGCCCGCAAAGCTCATCGGCGACGAACTGCGAGTAAAACAGATCCTCAACAACCTCCTGAGCAACGCCTTTAAGTATACCCGGGAAGGTTCGGTACGCCTGGGCATCTCCTGTAACAAGGAAGGGAATGCGGTCCGGCTCAGGATCCGGATCAGCGACACCGGGATCGGCATAAAACCTGAGGATAGGGATCTGCTTTTCCACGACTATCAGCAGGTAGACACCGGGGCTAACCGTAAAATAGAAGGAACCGGTCTGGGGCTTTCCATCACCAAACGGATGGTGGAGATGATGGGCGGAAGGATCTCCGTGGAAAGTGAATACGGTAAGGGGAGCGTTTTTTCCTTTGACATACTCCAGGGCTTTGTAAACGATACCGTCATAGGCCCGGGGATGGCAGAAAACCTGCGGCAGTTTAAGTATTCCATGAGCCGCCGGGACCGAAACAGAAGTATTGTGCGGGCTTACATTCCCTACGCAAAAGTCCTGGTGGTGGACGATGTGGCCATCAATTTGGATGTAGCCCGGGGCATGCTCAAGCCCTACGGCATGACCGTGGACTGTGTTACCAGCGGTCAGAGAGCCATCGATCTGGTCCGTGCCGCGGAGATTAAGTACAACGCCATCTTCATGGATCACATGATGCCCGAGATGGACGGTGTTGAAGCGGTTAAAAAGATCCGCAGCGAAATAGGTACCGAATACGCCAAAACCGTGCCCATTATCGCCCTTACCGCAAATGCCATCCTGGGCAATGAGGAATTCTTTCTAAACAACGGTTTCCAGGCATTCCTCTCCAAGCCCATTGATATTATGCGGATGAATGAAGTTATAAACCGTTGGGTCCGGAACAAGGAGCTTGAAAAAAATCTGCCTAAGGAACAGGAACTGCCGGAGCAGGCTCCGAAGAGTGGGATCCTGGCGGATAAAAAAATAAGCGGCCTCGATTTTGTCAAAGCCCTGGAACGGTTCGGCGGAGACGAGGCATACCTGGAAACCCTCCGCTCCTACGTAACCCACACCCCATCGCTGCTGGAAAAACTACAAAGCGAAGCAGCCCTGGGGGACTACGCCATTACGGTCCACGGCATTAAGGGTTCCAGTTACGGTATCTGCGCAGACCCGGTGGGAAAGCTGGCGGAACAGTTGGAACTGGCCGCTAAATCGGGAGACCAGGCATTCGTAAAATCCAATACCCCCCACTTCATTGCGGAAACACAAAAACTCCTCGAAGGTATCAATGCCCTGCTTAAAACCCTGGATGGGGAAAATTCAAAACCCAAAAAACCCACGCCTGATACGGAACTTCTGGCTCAGATACGGGCTGCCGCGGCAAACTATAACATCGCCGATCTGGACACCGCTATAGAGGAGCTGGAACGCTATACCTACGAATCGCAGCAGGATCTTGTCGCCTGGATTCGGGAGCAGATAGATTTATCGGAGTTTGATCTAATCTGTAAACGCCTGGATACCCGGTGAAGCCATGCGCAGACTGGGTTTTCGAAAGCACACAACTGGTCGGGGGGGCCTGTCAGGAAGGAAAGGTATGGGGCCTCCCAGAGGGTCCCTCCATACCTTTCCTTCCTGACACCCCACTCCGTACTAATTGACGGTGTGCTTCCGTGCCTCGTGGGCGCATGGCTTCACCGGGCTGGTTCGCAGAACCGGTGTGGCAGGGTGGGTAGATGGACCTGCTTAGCCTTGCCACTAAATTGCGCTTTTAGCTATGCGGTTCGCCAAACTACGTTTCTAACTAAACCCCAAGCGGCATACATCGTTATGCGAAATAGGCCCCCTATGGACCCCCTAAACGGCTCGGGAACGCACAACAGGATCCGTTATCGGGGGTGACAGTGGGGAAAATATCAGGGGGACCCTTTGGGGGTTCCTGATATTTTCTCCAGCTGGCAGGACCCCATACTTCGTTTCAGTGCGTTCCCGGTAACCTAATCGGGTCCATAGGGGGTCGGGCTATTGACATTTTTTTTGGCATTGTCTATATTACTAGTATTCTGATATGTTTTATATGATATATCGGCTAGGATATACAAGAAGGGTGGTATCAATTCTATGGCTTTTCGTAATATGGTTAGCTATTCCATATATTAAAGAGGAAAAGCTCATGATTACCGTTAAGGGAGTATCAAAACAATATGCCTCGGTGTCCGCCCTTCAAACTGTGGACCTTAGTATCCCCACAGGAGGTATTTACGGCATTATCGGGAGAAGCGGCGCCGGGAAATCGACCCTGCTGCGGATACTGAGCCTCCTGGAGGCCCCGGACAGCGGGGAAGTGTTTTACGGGGATGAACGGGTGGATAGTCTGAGGGGCAGGGAGCTTTTGTTAAGGCGGCGGCGGATGGGTATGATTTTTCAGAATTTTAACCTCCTGGGCTCCCGGAATGTGGCGGGGAATATCGCCTATCCCCTGGAAATTGCGGGACTTCATAAGAAGCAGATCCAGGAACGGGTGGATGAGCTGCTGGAATTAGTGGATATACGGGATAAACGAAAGGCCCGGCTCCGGGAACTTTCCGGCGGACAGAAGCAGCGGGTGGCCATAGCCCGGGCCCTGGCGGCAAAACCGGAGGTGCTTTTCTGCGATGAGGCGACCAGTTCCCTGGATCCCCAGACGACCCGGTCCATACTTTCCTTGATCCGGGATCTCCACGAGAAGCTGCATATTACGGTAGCCCTGGTTACCCACCAGATGGAGGTTATCCGGGCGGTGTGCCAGGAAGTGGCGGTGATGGAAGGGGGGCGCATTGTGGAAACCGGAAGCGTAGAGGCGGTATTCGAGGCGCCGAAGACTGGGGCCGCAAAGGAGTTGATCCATGGATAAGGAAAAACTGTTTGCCCTCCTGAGCCTCCTCCCCCAGGCCACGGCGGATACGGTCTACATGACCCTGGCCTCCGCGCTTTTTGCCTGCATCCTGGGCTTCCCCCTGGGGGCCTTTCTCTACTGCACTTCCCCCGCAGGGCTTAGTCCCCGGACACTGCCCTACAATGCGCTGTCCCGTATCGTGAACCTGTTCCGTTCCCTTCCGTTTATCATCCTGATGATCCTGCTCATCCCCCTGTCCCGGTTCATCATCGGTACCAGTATCGGGCCCACGGCGGTGATAATCCCCCTGTCCATTGCGGCGGCCCCCTTTGTGGCACGGATCGTGGAGGCGGCCCTCTCTGAAGTTGACGGCGGGGTACTGGTTGCGGCAAAGGCCATGGGGTCCACCAATATGCAGATCATCCGGAAGGTGCTGATCCCCGAAGCCCTGCCGGCCCTGGTTTCCGGTCTGGCCCTGACCATCATCAACCTGATCGGCTACTCCGCCATGGCCGGGGCTATAGGCGGCGGCGGACTGGGGGATCTGGCCATACGGTACGGTTACTACCGGTTCAGGACCGATGTAACCATTGCGGCGGTGATCATCATCCTGATCCTCGTAGAAATAGTGCAGCTTACCGGCACCGCAGTAAGCCGCAGTTTGTTATCGAAACGATAAATTTCCCCGGGGAATCCCGAAGGAAATCTATTGAAATATTTTTTAATTCCATAAGGAGGAATTACATGAAAAACACACGAAGTGTGAAGATTTTTGTTGGCCTGCTCATTGCGGGCGCCCTGGTTTTCGGTCTGAACCAACCGGTACACGCCGGCGGTAAAAAAGAGGCAGCCGGCTCGGGGAGTACCCTTACGGTGGGGGCCACCCCGGTTCCCCATGCGGAACTGCTCAACCTGGTCAAGGAGGATCTGGCGGCAAAGGGTATTACCCTCAAGGTGGTGGAATTCACCGACTATGTGACCCCCAACACGGCCCTCATTGCGGGGGATCTGGACGCCAACTTCTTCCAGCACATTCCCTACCTGGCAAGCAACGCCGAGTGGAACGCCGCCCTGATTTCCGCCTTTGGGGTTCATATTGAACCCTTCGGGATCTATTCCAATTCCATCAAGGATATTGCGGATCTTAAAGAAGGCGCCACCATTGCCATTCCCAACGATCCCTCCAACGGCGGCCGGGCTCTGTTGCTGCTTCAATCCAAGGGCATCATCACCCTCAAGGCTGATGCGGGCATAACCGCCACCATCCAGGATATTACTGCCAATCCCAAGAACCTGAAGTTCCGGGAACTTGAGGCTGCCCAGCTTCCCCGGTCCCTGGCGGACGTGGATGCCGCGGCCATCAACGGTAACTACGCCCTGGAAGCGGGTCTCAACCCCGCCAAGGATGCCCTGATCATTGAGGGAGCGGACTCCCCCTATGTAAACATCGTGGTGGTGAAAAAGGGTAACGAAAATGACAGCCGGATACAGGCCCTATCACAGGCCCTACGGTCCGCGAAGATCAAGGACTACATCACCAAGACCTGGACCGACGGAAGCGTGGTAGCGATTTTCTAGAACCCGATTGTTCATACCCTATGGTATGTGTATAAAAAAGCCGCCCGATTAGGCGGCTTTTTTTGGGATCGGGGGGCCGATTTATGCGTAGAGTAATTTGCCCTTAGGAACAGGAATATCCCGACCCAAAAGGTGAGCCGTTTCAAGCCATTCAAAGATGACCACATCGGCATTTTGAACCGCTTCGCTGTAGGATTGACCATCGGCCATACATCCGGCTAATTCCGGAACTTCCGCAATGTACGCATTATCAATATCGCTCCAATAAACAATAATTTCATATTTATTCATGTGGTACCTCCAGTTGATACTTTACCATGATATTCCGCACCTGTTTCACTTGGTACGGTTTTGCCTGGGAACCATTCGGCTGGATATTGATAATTTCAGAAATATCCGGCCGGTAATATATATGATGGCTTCCTTTTATCCGTTCAGAGAAACCAAGGGCAAGCAATAAATGGGTGATTTCCGAGAACCTGAATGATTGGTCTTGCCTTCCGGATAAAATGCTCTGTACCAGTTTATCATACGTACCCATTACTGTTAAAAATAACTTACCACACATTTTTTAGCAAGGGCACGTCCTGAATAGCGTGGTAGCGATTTTCTAAAAACTTTGCTATCCTTGTTTCATGGCGAGCCCTAAACAGGAACTTCGAAAAACCCTAAGGCGGCAGCTTGCGGAACTCAGTCCGGAAATCTTCCGGAACGAAGGTATCCGGGCGGCGGAATTTATGGCGGCTTATCCAGCCTGGACGAACGCCGAAACGATATTGCTCTTCCTCTCCGCTCCCGGAGAAATCGAAACGGCGCCCCTTTTGGACCTGGCCTTTAAGCAGGGGAAAAAGGTTTTTCTGCCCAAGGTTGAGGGGGATATCGCGCGGTTTTTCCGTATCAAGTCTGCCGAGGGTCCCTGGCAAACCGGGGCTTTCGGTATACGGGAACCTTTAATTGGAGAACTGTCCGAAGAGTTTCCATCCCCGGCCGGGAAAATTCATACCCCTGGCGAGAAGGCAGCGCTGATGGTAGTGCCTGGCATGGCCTTCGATAAGCAGGGCAACCGCATGGGCCATGGCAAGGGGTATTACGACAAGTTTTTCGCCAAGCTGGACGGGCTCGGCGTGCCCTATATTAGGGTGGCGCTTTGTCTGGAACAACAGATACTGCCCGAAGTGCCGACCGATCCTTGGGATAAAAAGATGGATACCATTTGCTCCGGAGCGGGTTTAATGAGTATTTTATAGTAATAGAAACAAACACAAAGGCGGAACACATGGGTAGGATAAAAAGCGCTCTGGAATTGGCCCTGGAAAGGACCGAATCCGTAAAGAGCGATAAGGGCACCATTGATCAGTTTGAGGCAAAGCAGCGGGGGAAAAAGCTGGCCAATGCTTTTTTGGAGAATCCCAAGGACGGGCTGGAGGGGGAATTGAAAAAGACCCCCAAGGAACAGCTGGGAGCTCTGAAACAGGGCATATTCGATGTGCTTATTGCCCAGGTTACCCTTCCGATTACCAAGGATGATGAAAAACGGATCGAAACCGCCGGGAAGGGCCTCCAGGCGGTGATTGGGGATTCCCGTTTCGGGGGGTTGTACAAACAATTCCTTCAGGCGCTTTCCCAGTATTTAGGCGAACTGGCCCAGTACGACGAAGCCATACGCCGGCAGTATGCCCCCAAGCTACGCCAAAAGGAAGAAGAACTGGCCCGGCGCCTTGGCCGGCATGTGCAGATAGACCCCTTCCAGGACCCGGAATTCGTGGCATTTTACAATCAGAACATGAACGCCCTCAAGGGTAACTACCAGGCTATGGCGGATGAGGTCCGGAAACAGGCGGCGGAGCTGTTTGGACAGCCCTGACCTTACCTGGACCGGGTATAAAAAGTTTTAAGCTCCTCCATGGGGGCAATTTTTGTCCGGGGGCCGGACAGGGTAAGGGGAAGGGGCTCGATGTAGACAAGCCTTTCCCCCAGAAATCCCAGCTGTAAAAAAAGCCCCTCATCCCCGCCGCCGGTATTTTCCATCCCCGCAAAGACAAAATTCCCCAGGGACCAGAAGATGGGCTTACCGTCAATCCACTCAAAGCCCTGAACGATGTGGGGATGGGAGCCGATGATGATATCCGCCCCGGCCTTGATCAGCTCCGTGTATATGCCCCGGGTCCGGGCGTCCGGCGCGGTGGTCCACTCGCTGCCCCCATGGAAGAACACCATGTCCAGGGCTTCGGTGGAAAACCTTTCCTTCAGCTTGTCCGCTCCGCCCCGGCCGGCATGGAGTATCCCCGGTTTGTTTTCCCCGGCGGTTATAGAAAGGCCATCCCAGCCGCTGGCTTCACGGGGATAGGATGCTATGCCAAAAGCATGAACCGGGAGAAGCCCCGTTCCGTCCCCGGTAAACACAAAGGGCGATGCGGCGGCTTCCAGGTTCCGCCCCGCGCCAAGTATGCCGATACCGGCGGCTTCCAGGTGGCTCAGGGTATCCAGAAAAGCATCGGGGCCGAAATCGTAGATATGGTTATTGGCCAGGAGCACCGCGTCAATACCCGCTTGCTGCAAAGCTCCGGCCATTACCGGGGGAAAGCGGAAGTTGTAGGTCTTCTCCACCCTGCTTCCCCGGCTGCTCACCGCTCCTTCCAGGTTCACGATAGCAAGGTCCGCCGCCATAAACAGACCGGCGGTTTCTCCAAAGATTCCCCCGGGCCCTTCCCGGAGGAGTATGTCCCCGGCGCCGCGGCCCAGCATCAGGTCGCCGGCAGTGGCAAGCCAGAACAGCCGGGGTCTGGTTTCCAGCAGCGGATCCGCCGCCAGGAGCCGCTCCCGTAATAGGGTTTCAATTTCTATCCTCAGAGACTCTACCCTAGCCTCTTTTTTTCTATCCCGACCTCCCTGCCCTTCCGTATCTGCCGGGAACCGTGCCCTGGTTTCCCAGATCAGGGGGTAACCCTCATCTCCAGCCGAAAGGCCATCCACCCGGAGGGCTATCATCGGGGGGGATAATTCCCGCAGGGGTACCAGGGTCTCCGCTCCGGCCAGACAGGCTTCGAGGGTGGTATCCCTCCGGCCATTCTGGGCAGTATCCCGGGGAACCAGGTAGGTCCTGGATAGGGTAAAGGCTTCGCTATGGGAAACGTCGTTATTTTCAACTTCAAACTGCCATTGGGAATAGAGCTCCAGGGTCAAATCCCGGACGATGCTATCCGGCTGGACCAGACTCAGGTCTGATGGAAGCTGGTTCGCCCCTTCAAGGAGCCCCTGGGTGAAGGAATACGCAGTTTGAAACTCCGCTTCACGAAAATTCGCTTCCAAGGGGGTAGCTTCCGAGAAATTACGGCCAATAATCCCCAGGGTGATCAACATTGGACCCTTACAGGACGAAAAGCTGAGAAAAATTAGGAATAAAAAGACGGAAAGCTTCGGCGACGGGCGCGTTTTCGCTCTAGTCCCTAGACCTTTTTGGTGATATAGTCACTTTTAAGGCAGCGGGCGCAGATCTTAAGGGTTACCGTGGTACCCTGAATTTCGGTCTTTATCTTGAGTAAATTCGGCTTCCAGGTACGCCGGGTATGATTCTTTGCGTGGCTTACCTTATTTCCGGTGATGGTGTGCTTGCCGCAAATATCGCAGGTACGGGACATAATAACCTTCCTTTCGGAGTAAATTGCTCTATGAGTTTAGTAGTATAGCGGAAAATAAAAATAATGTAAAGTGAGATTCAAGACTTAAGATGATTTTCCGATATTAGTAAAGAGGAGAGTCTAATGTTGCAACGAAAATCGTTCTACCTTGTGATAGCCGCCCTTGTTTTCGGCGGTTTATACCTTTGGGCGGGGGATAACGCGTCTTTTGTCGACCTTGGATTTTCTCCTGACGGCAGGGTGTATATGTTTGCCCAATACGGGGTCGAATCAAGAACCCTCAGACCCTGGGCGGATCTGGGGGTGGTGGATGTGCCCAGGAACAACTTTGTACCCGGAGGCAGGGTTTCTTATACCCATACCGATACGGTAGTCCCGGGTCAGGATGGCTCCGGCGCCCTGTTCAGGCTCATTACCCAGAATAGTACCCTGGCGGATCGCTACGGGATCAATTTCCTTCGCCAGGGACAGCCCCTCTTTATTTCCCTGGAAACCTCTAATGGCCCGGGGGATGGCGGTGAGACCATCGAATTCCGGGATTTCCAGACCAATACATCCTACAAAGCCACGGTGATCCCTACCCTTGAAGGATACGGCGCCAATATGAAATCCTCCTTTGTTATCAATGTTGAAAAAACTGCCAGGGACGGTTCCAAACGGTCCTATACCGTGGGTACCCCCCAGATAAAGCGGCCCCTGATCAGCTCCTACCGTATACGGAAAGTAATGACCGCCCCCCAGGATGGTTCACTTATTTTTGTAATCGAGATGAAGAAACCCGGGGAAGGGGGTTTTGATCTCCGTTACATGGTGGAAGCCCTGAAACTTTAAAAAAACCTTCTTTTTTTCTCCCCGGGTAAAGCAAAAAATTCCTCCGCAGCATATTGCGGGCGGAGGCAATTATGTCAAAGAATATTTTATGGGGAATCGTCCTGCTGGTTCTGGGCTTCGCCGCCTGTACCTGCTCCACCGAGCAGGCCATACAGAAGGTCCTGGGGTCCAGCGCGGAAACACCGGTATTCCTGGGGGTTAAGGCCCTGAGTTCAAAGGAAATCGAATTTACCTTTTCCAAACCCATCGAAGTATCGTCGATCAATTTTGATCCCCCCCTGGAGATCCAATCCATAAGCGGCGGAACTTCGGCATTGGTGAACCTAAAGGAACTCATGCGGGGGGGTGAACGGATCGTGGCGGATCTCCTGGTGGAGGATGAATTGGGGAATACCCTGGGGGTGCTGATACCCTTCCGTTCCAGGAACGACCGGATTCCCGGTTTGATTATCACGGAGCTGCGCACGGAATACGCCAACCCCAAGGCGGAATTTGTGGAGCTTAAAACCCTCAGCCCGGGAAACCTGGGGGCAATCCGGCTCTTTACCGCCGGAACGGGCATGGCGGAGCCGGTATTCGAGTTCCCCCCAACGGAGGTTAAAGCCGGGGAGTACCTGGTTCTGCATCTACGGACCCTGGATCCCACAAGTGAGAACGAAACCGGCGATAATCTCGCCCTTTCCCCAGGGACTGAGGCCCTTCCGGACGCCCGTGACTTCTGGGTTCCCGAAGCGCTTAAACGGCTGCGGAAAACCGATGTGGTGATACTGCTGGATCAGGATGATACGGTGCTGGATGGGGTGCTTCTCAGCGAAAACCCCGACAATACCTGGGCAAAGGAGGATCTAAGCCAGGCGGCGGATATTCTGGCAGGCCAGAAAGCCTGGCTTCCCGCAACGGGAGGAGGCCGGAGCCTGAGCCCCCGGGATGCGGTCTCCACCAAAGGGGTTACGGCAACCAGAACCCTCTGCCGGGACGAGGCCGCTAAGGATACGAATAGCGCCGCCGACTGGTACATCACTGCCACCAGCCAGGCCAGCCCGGGGAAACCGAACAGCGATAAGCGGTACGAACCTAAATAAAGGCTTTGAAAAAATTCACTATCTCATGCTTGGGCATAGCGCCGGCCGCTTGGGCCTGGATCTTGCCGCCCTTATAGAGAGCCAGGGTCGGGATAGACACCACATTGTGCTGTCCCGCCAGGTCTCCCTGCTCATCGACGTTGATCTTACCAACCTTGAGGCGGCCCGAATATTCACCGGCGATATCCTCCAGCATGGGGGCTATCATCTTACAGGGACCGCACCAGACGGCCCAAAAATCAACTAAAACCGGGATAGGGGACTGCAGAACCTCGGCGTCAAAATTATCCTTAGTTATCGTTACTTCACTGCTCATGGAAGACTCCTTACGTTTAATATGTTAAGTTTACTGAATTCGTTGGATTTTTACAACGATTTTTGATGGTTGCTTTTTTTATTTTTTTCCAGCAGAATTTTGTATTATAACATTGGAGTATAGTATGGATGTTTATGAAGAAAGCTATCCCGTGGGTTTTACCGCGGTGGATGAATCCGGGTATTTAAGTATGGCGGCGGCTTTTGATTATTTTCAAGAGGCGGCCATACGGCACGCGGAGGCTTTGGGGGTTGGCAGGGCGCCCATGGCGGAAATCCGGCAGGGCTGGGTGCTTTCCCGGATGTCCGTATTGATGGAAAAGCGGCCCCGGCAGGAGGAGCAGATCACGGTCAGGACCTGGCCACGGGGCTGGGAAAAGCTTTTTGCCATCCGGGATTTTGATATACTGGATAGGGCGGGTATCCCTATTGTGCGGGCCAGAAGCTGCTGGCTCATAGTCGATATTGATAAGCGGCGGCCCCTGCGGCCCCAGGCAACAATGGAGAAGCTGCCCCTAAACGAGGGCCGGGACTCCCTTGCGGACGGAGGGAGCAGCCTGGAGACAATGGAAGCAGCGGGGTATCACCCGGAGAAGCTTGGGGAACGACGGGCGGCCTATTCGGATATAGACTTCAACGGACACATGAACAATGCCCGGTATGTCCAATGGATCCAGGATATCACCGACCCGGATGCCCTGACAAAAGCAAAAGCCATGCGGCTGGATATCAACTACCTGAACGAGATTAAACTGGGGGAAACCATGGAGATCCGGACCGTGTCAGTTCCCCAAGGCACATTCATTGAGGGGCGCCGGACCGGCGACGGGCAGGCGGCGTTCCGTGCGAAACTGCGGCTCAACCCTGCCGTTTAGAAGCCCATACGGAAACCAATATCTACGCCAAAGCCCGCGCCCTGAAAGCTTTCTAAAAACTCCTGGGACTGGGTTGTTACTCCGATACCAATCTCAATGATCCGGAAGTTAAGGGTGAAGCCCAGCCGCTCTTTCCAAAGCAGATCTTCATAATGGAGACCCACATCAAATATAAAAATGTCGGCCAGATTCAGTTCACCAATCACCCCTAAATCCGCATAAATCGGCGTATCATAGATGCTGTTGAATACCAGGGCAAGCGCCGGCTTAATAGTTAGCAGCCGTACATTGAAGGGCCGGTAGACCATATCAACACCGACCTTAAAGGGACGGAAAATAACCTTCTGGCTCGTACCATATTCGTCATTGGTCTCAAATTCCGGGGCGCCATCATCATCATCGTCGTTCATGATGTCCATAACATGTTCAATATCCTCGGCGGTAAAGTTAAAAACCCCGCTTAGGGAATATTTATCCGAAAGCTGCGCCGGGAAAAAGGGAACATGCGTTATGGTACCGCCCAGGATGAGGTTGTGAGACAGGGGATACTCTCCCCGCAGGGTTATATCCACTCCGCCCTTACTGAGTATGCTCCCCACATCTATGTTGCTGGTATCATCAAGAGAAAAGGGGGTGTATAGTTCAGCCTTGTATTTCCCTGATACAGAAAGGGTACCATCGTCCTTGGCTGAAAAAGAATATTTCACCGTAGGTTTGCCCAAATACGCCAGGGGCACGAAGTAAGCCGGCTGGACAGTAAATTTAATTCTCCTGAACCTTGAGGAAGTCCAAAAACCGGTTTCCAGGAAAGAGGCCGCACCAAGACCGAAGTTATCGGCATAGGTTTCTTTCCGGGAGTTTCCCTTGGTCAGTAATTCCATCAGGGACTGGGGAATCTTAAACTGCCCCATGGCATCCACACCGGCAAACACACCGACGCCCCAATTGACTCCCAGGTTAACATTAAGAAAGGTCCTCCCATGGGTATCAAAAAAAACACCGAACCCATTCTTAAGCTCGCTGCTTATGTTAGATAAATCCAGGGTGACGGTTTCCTGCATGATGTCCCTTGTCCCCAGATAACTGTTCGCAAAGGATGCGTCAACGTCAAAACCCCATTCAATAAAACGATGGGATTGATCCTGCGCCCAGAGGGACAGGGTACATAAAAAAAGGATAGCTGCGCTAATTTTTTTCATAAAATTGAAGAAATTTCCTGTTCCGTTTCGATTTCGGCGGAAAAGTTGATACTGCCGAGCCTGCCATTCCGCAAGAAAGCCAGGGGAAGAACATTGCCCTCATCATCCTTGCTCGGAACAATGATTATCCTGGGTATATAGGGGTTACTCTCCTTAATAAGGTCTATTTTATCCCCGCCCACATATATCCCGACATTACGCTTCAAAGAAAAATCAAAAAGAAGACCAAGAATGTCCTCGTCAGGATCATTTATATGCTTTTCCTCTACAAGATAGATTTTTCCGCTGTTGAACAGATTCTCGCCGGATCTGAACCCAAGTCCAAACTGCAGGGATTTAAGGGTATCAAACAAAGAATCATCCCCGGGATCGCGCTGGAAGAGATCGCTTTCCCCAAGCTGATCAAAAACAAGCCCCGCCACATCCGGATTCCTCACCGTAAACTGCATGGGCAGGAGGATAACCATTTTGACAGATATTTTCTGGGACTCCTGACCTTCCTGGGTCCCCGAAGCAGCCGGCGGCTCTATATGCAAATGTCCAATCTTGATTATATACTCCAGGGTTAATTGACTGCGGCTGTTCATTATTTCATTGAAATCTTCTATTAGTTCTCCGCCCCCAGGCAGATTATGTACCACCTCCGAACCGTGGTGCCGCTCCTCTTTAGCAACATTCAATACGAAGGAAGGAATAGCCTGCGCCTGTTTCCCCGGCATGGGTCCAAAGGGTTCCTTGTGTTCTGCTACACCATAGGTAATGTTTAAATATAAATCCGGCTTAAAATCTTCGGGACCAACAATAAACAACTGGGCTATAGTTCCTACAAAAGCCAGATCGTCTATCATGGAGTTTTCACCACCGCCGAAATCCAGATTCATTTCCTGTTTTCCTTCGAATCTTCCTTCATTACCCGGATCAATCTCGGCACTAATCCAGTCAAACACCAGTTCTACGGTCCCCTTTACCACCGTATAGGGCTCCCCGGGGATAACGTTATTAAGTGTCAGGACTCCTACGGAGGGGATATAGCCCTTGGGCAGGAAGTTGAATGTAAAATCCAATTTTCCATTATCGTCCGAACTAGCATCCCTGGGTCTCAGTGTCAATCCATCATGGTTGGTAAAGAAATTCGGCCCCATATTGAGGGGTTCATACACAGGACTGGCAGCAGTATCGTTAATTTTAAGTGCACCAGAGCTAACCGCCATTTTTAAACCGTCGGCGACTTCGGTGACATCGAGGCACAGCCCCACCCCCTTATCGGCCCCTCCGGCACTAAAGGTGATTTCCTCAACCATGCTGCTCATATCGCCGAGATCTTCTATAATTGTCTGGGTTAAGTTCATATCGCCTGTTGAACAGTCGATGAGTACTTCGCTGAACTTACTGATGTCCATTTTAGCCGTATAGCTTTGATCAAGCATACTATCACGTACATTGCTGAAAGAACCATTAGTTGCGGAGATCAATAGATTTCCGATCAACGCAATATTATTGAGGTTAAGGAATTGTCCCTTCAGGGTCCCGCCGGATTTATCGGCAAAATTTAATCCTGGATATGTACCTGTAGGTGCAATCTTAGGATACTGGGTTAGGATGAATTTAGTATCGTCGGCAAGCTTGAAGTTTTGCCACCCGGCGGGCCAGATAAGATTTATGTCAAACTGCCCCACATCGATTGTGCCCTGAAGAAATTCCTTGGAGTCAATATCAAGGCTGATGGAAGGAATATTTATGTTAATTGGTATGCTCGTCGGCAGGTTAACCCCGGTAGCGGCGGAAAGTGCAACATCGCCTTTGGAAACGGTTACGGTTACCGCAGAAGCGCTCGAAGCAATGTAACTGATTTTTACCCATACTTTTTTAGGAAGCGAGTTTGAACCCTGGAGAAAAATTATACTGGAATTTGAAGGGGTACCGGATGGGGTACCCAGCCTCAGGGCATTGGTTGAACCTTGGGACCCGTATAATCCGATGCTGGAAACAGTTATTGCCGAACTAAATTTAAGCGTAATATACCCGGATTGGAATATCGCCGTTTCAAACCCGTTGCCCAAGGTAAACTCCAGCGATCCCGAATCCGCTGTACCGGTCAGCGAACCAAGGGGGAAATTATCCGTAGGGGGGCCTACAATGGCGGAAAATATACTGTCCAGAGGCAGGGCTACGGTGCCGGTGATATCGGTTTTCCCCGGGGATTCCATAAAAAAACTCTTATCAATAGTTTCCGCATCCTCATTGGCGCTGATATTTTTCTTTAAGTCCAGATCCAGATCCGTAATTGTTTGGCTTAACAGGAAGGTTTGGATGTGCTCCGTATCTTCATCGTTGTAATAATCATACACATCGGGAGAATCGTCACCCTCCTCCAAGGCATCTTTGATAGCGCTAAATACATTTTCATCCAGGTATTTATCAAAATAATCACTGCCCACGGGGAGGTTGATGGTAGGATGCGCCTTTACCTTCACTTTGGAGGGGAGTGTGGGGATAGAAGTAGGGATACCGCAGGAAAGGAGTAAAGTCACGAACGCTACGGAAATAACGATATGTATGTGTAGGGTTTTCACTGAAATACTCCTTATTTTATTAATGTAGCGCATCCTTAATAAAAATCAAACCCCTCCGGAAAAAATCTCCCCCTAGGGAAGGAGGCGTTATTTCAAGGCGCTTTGGAGGTCCCGGCGATCTATGCCCCAGTTCCGGCCAAATTGCTCCAAGAGCCGATCCGAAAGGGCCATGAAGGGGGCAAATATTGGGACGCCTTCCGGGAACAGGGCGCTGAGCTCGTGGGGAAAAACACCTCGGTTGACGATGAGTTCCCAAAACCGGGCGAAATTTTTGATCCGATCCAGATCCTCCGGGGGCATTACTGCGGTTTCCAGAACTTCGTAGGGCGGGTTGGGGTTAAAGCGCATCCCAAAGGGTTCGATGTGCCGGTTCATGGCGGTTCCGGGAAGACACTTTAGGATGCCAAGTTGGATTTCCGTGGGGCGGACCTGCCAGAGCCGGTCGAAGCCCCGGGCGAAGGACGCCATATCCTCCCCGGGGAGCCCCGCAATAAGATCGGCGTGAACTATAGCCTGGGTTTCCCGGCGCAAAAAATCCAGAACTTCCAGTTCCCGTTCCGGATCCACCGGCCTGCCGATACGGGCCGCAGTTTCCCTGTTCAGGGTCTGTATTCCCAGTTCCAAACGGAGACTTCCCGGGGGAAACCGGGTAAGCGCTTCCCGCAGTTCCCGGGGGAACCGAGAGGGGACCATCTCGAAGTGAACGTACATGGGGGGTTCCAGGCGTTCCAGAAAAAATTCCAGGATCCGCCCTGCCCGTTCTATATCCAGATTAAAGGTCCGGTCTAAAAATTTAAAACTCCGCGCTCCCCGGGCGATCAGGATTTCCATTTCCCCAAGAAATTTGTCCAGGGGAAATTCCCGCACCCGCCGGTTCAAGCGGCCCCATTGGGCCGCACTGCTCAAACAAAACTCGCAGCCAAAGGGACAGCCCCGGGAGGCTTCCACATAGCTGAGTTTCCGGGTCAGGTCTTCGGCGGTGTAGAGCCGGTACCCCGGATCGATGAGCGCAGGATCCACAGGGGGCGCGTCGATAAATTTGGGCAAAATGGCTGTAGGCGCCGGTTCCAGGATACGGGTGCACAGCTCCCGGAAGGCTATCTCGCCTTCACCGCGGATTACGTAATCCGCGTACCGGAACAGCTCTGCGTCCGGCTGCAGAAAGGAAGCCTCCGGACCGCCCAGAACAATGATTGGGCGAGGGGCGGCCCCGCCGGGGACGCCTTCATCGGCCCAGACCGGGTCCAGGGCTTTCAGCAGTTCCACTGTGGCGGTATGGTTCCAGATGGAGACCGAGATACCCAAAACACGGGGCCGGGCCGCCAGGATGGGGGCGGTCTTTTCCGCCAAGGGCTGGCGCAGGGCAAATTCCAGGATTTCACAGCGGGGCTCAAGGGCGCCCAGGTTGGCCTTGAGGAGGCGCAGGGCCAGGGAGGGGTGGATCCACTTGGCATTGATTGTAGAGAGGAGTATGTCGGACATGGTATCAAACAATTGCCATTATATCCCTAAATTGCCAATTACTTTAGCCATACTATTTCGTCCGGAACCCTGCGGCGCCGAATAAGTCCAGGGTACCGGTGGTCCATTCTTCCTTGGCGTCCAATACCAGGCGCTCCACATCCTGCCATGTGTCGGCGCGGGGGCCCGGGAGAAGGCGGTTGGTAGAATTGCTGAAAACGATGGTATGGCAGCCCTGTTCCCGCAGGCGGGTAACGTTGTCCGGGGAATCGTCGATGTAGACGTGGGCGCCCACGGCGCCTTTGTCCGCCATGAAACAGATGTCCCAGTAGGGGATGTCGTAGGAATCGAGCCAGTCCACGGTTTGGGTAATCGAAGTCTTGTGGAAATACTTGAGGAAGAGCCGGTGGGTGATGATACGGATCCGGATGCCGTGCATGGAGAGCTTCCGTAATACCGCCGGGGCGTCCTTGATAGGGGGCATGTCCCGGAAGAGGTTGCGCTGGGTTACGGCGAAACGGTGAAGCTTATCGTAGCCGCCGAATTCAGCGATGCCCCACTGGTCCAGGCCGTAGTCTACTTCTTCCGCCAGGGCATCCAGGGGCTTGTCGAGCCATTCAGAGGCGATACGACGCATGGCGCCGTAGAAATCGCCTACCACACCGTCAAGATCAACACCGATAATAAAACTACTTTCGTCCATGCTATCAGAAAACCTCTTACATTACCTTGGACAGGAGTATCACCATGCTGCGGCTCTGCAGAAAATATTCATCCTGATCCGGCAGGAGCCGTTCCTGACCCGGGCTCAGAAAATCGTCCGGGCTGGGAAGGCTGGTATCCACCGCGAGGTACCATTTTTTCCCCGCCATGGGTTCGCAGACCTTAAACTTAACCTGCTTGGCCCCGGAATTGAACATGATAAAGAAATCATTGTCGTCCCGGTCCGCCAGAATATCCGCCCGGCTGCCGTCCATACGCAGCGCCAGGCAGGGATCGGTTTTTTCCCAATCCAGCTCAGCGCCCTTTTCGTCAAACCACGAGATATCCGGAATGGCGTTGTAGTTGCCGTCCCGGCCGGTGTAGAATTCCGGGCGCATAAAACCGTGGTGCCGCAGGCGGAAGGCTATCATCTCCTTTACAAAACGGAAGATGCCGCTGTTCTTTTCCATTAAGGTCCAGTCGTACCAGGAGATTTCGTTATCCTGACAATAGGCGTTGTTGTTGCCCCCCTGGGTCCGGGCAAATTCATCGCCCCCTAAAAGCATGGGGGTCCCTATGGAGATCATCAGGGTGGTCACAAAATTTTTAAGCTGCCGTTCCCGAATATTTTCTATGTTCGGATCCCGGCTTGGTCCCTCGGCGCCGTAGTTATAACTGGAATTATTGTCCCCCCCGTCCCGGTTTTCCTCGCCGTTTTCGTCATTGTGCTTACCGTTGTAGGACACCAGATCCCGCAGGGTGAAGCCGTCGTGGCTGGTGAGGAAGTTTATCGAATGGAAGGGCTTCCTCCCATCCCGGAGGTACAGGTCGGAGCTGCCGGAAAGCCGGGTGGCCAGGTGACGCACATGATGGGGGTCCCCCCGCCAGTAACGGCGTACCTCGTCCCGGTAGCGGTCGTTCCATTCTGCCCAGCGGCCGCCGGGGAACCAGCCTACCTGGTACGCGCCGCCGGCATCCCAGGCTTCGGCGATGATCTTGGTGGCGCTCAGCACGGGCTCCTCGGCGATACGCTCCAGCAGGGGGGGGTTCTCCATAAGCTGGCCATTCTGGTCCCGGCCCAGGATGGAACCCAGGTCGAAACGGAAGCCGTCCACGTGCATCTCCGTAACCCAGTACTGGAGGCAGCTGATAATAAAGGTACGCACCACCGGATGGTTACAGTTTACCGTATTACCGCAGCCGGAATAGTTTTTGTAATACCGTTTGTTTGCATCCAGCATATAGTAGAGGGTGTTGTCCAGGCCGCGGAAGGAATAGCTGGGCCCCCACTCGTTACCCTCGGCGGTATGGTTGAACACGATATCCAGGATCACCTCGATACCCGCCTTGTGGAGTTCCCTAACCATTTCTTTAAACTCCCGAACCTGGCCTCCGGGGCTTTTATCCCAGGCGTAGGAACCCTTGGGGGCAAAAAAAGCGACGGTGGAATAACCCCAGTAATTCACCAGGGTTTTACCGGTCCGTGGGTTCTTCCGGGAAAGTTCCCCCTCGTAAAATTCCTGGATGGGGAGAAATTCCAGGCTGGTTATTCCCAGTTCCTTGAAGAAGGGTATCTTCTCAATGACCCCCCGGTAGGTTCCCGGATGCTTAACCCCGGAATTGGGGTGAGCCGTCAGGCCCCGGACATGGGTTTCGTAGAGGACACTGAACCGCAGGGGGTAGTTAAGGGGAATATCACCCTGCCAGTCAAAGCTATTGTCAACAACAATACACCGGGGCTTGGTACGAATATCATCGGTGTAAGAGAAAGACAGGTCATTGGAAACTCCATCGGCGTTGTAGGCCACCGAGGCAGTCATATCCCAGTTGGAAAGATCGGTTAGGGCCTTGGCATAGGGGTCCAGCAGGGTCTTATTGGCATTGAAGCGGAACCCCTTTTCCGGGATATAGGGGCCGTCCACCCGGTACAGATACTGGGTAAGCGCCCCAAGCCCCCGGATATGGCAGTGCCAGATGTCCCCGGTCTTGTTCTTACGTTTATCCAGGGATATCTCTTCATAGGCGCTGTCCGGGGCATCGGACTCAAAGAGGATCAGGGTTACCGCCGTGGCGTTCCGGGAAAAGATAGAAAAATTCACCCCGGTTTCGGTCAGCTCCGCGCCCAAGGGAAGGGCCTTACCTATTTCCACGCTCCTATGTCCAAATGCCATTGTTTAGGTATATCACAGTTGCCCATTTCGGAATAGCTCAACAAACTGAAAAGGATCGATATTCCGCGCCCCGAGGAGATCCTTATAATCCAGGGGCATACCCAGATCCCAGAAGGGCGCCCCCAGGCTTTCGAGGTATTTTGCGGTAAGAACCAACTGAACCATCCCGGCGTTATCCTCATCGTAATAGCCGGAATAGCTGGTGTACACCTTTCCTGCGAGGATGCCGAATTCGCCCGCCTTGAGGATGCCGTCCCGGTATACTCCGAAGGAAATGGGCCGTACCGGAAGATCCGGATCGGCGTGGATTTGCCCTATGGCCCGGCGCAGGGGCGCGGTAAGCCATGCGTCATCGTGGACCTCCACACAGCGTTCCATGATGAAACCAAAGTCCGAATCCGGTCCCGGAGACAGGGCAAACAGGGACCGCATGTCCCGCAGTTCCGATGCGGGAACCCCGTCCACCCGCAGTTCATACCGGGACAGAAATGGGCGGATGGATTTTTTTACGTGCAGCTCCGGAAAAAGCAATACTGAGCGTTCCAGGTGAAGCTTGGGGAGCAGGATGTACTGCGCCGGACTCTGGTCTGACGGACCTTGGTCCGACGGACCAGAGTCCGACGGACCAGAGTCCGACGGATCCTCCTCCAGGAATGTGGACATGACTAAAAAGCCCGCCTTCATAAGCCGGGCAACAAAGGGGGGATCGAATTCCAGGGCCAGACAGAATTCCTCGTCATAGTCCACCGCCAGCATGGCGTCGACAATAGCATGGGGATCGTCCTGGGAAAGTATCATGATATGCCCCGAGGAAGTATATCGGAGAAACCGCGGTGTCATGGCAACACTATCCTACACCGGCCTTTCATTTGTAATCAACAACCCCCTATAATAACGGGGATTAATAAGGGGGCAGCATGAACAAAGGGACCGAGCTTATACACAACGGACACGAAACGGATCCGCTTACCGGAGCGCTGGGGGTAACGATATACCAAACATCTACCTTCCTCCGGAAAGATATATCCAAGGGGCCGGGTAGTCAGGAGTTTGATTATAGCCGGGGTGGGCACCCGACCCGGCAGGCGTTGGAGGAGATTATCGCAACCCTGGAGGGGGGCGCTAAGGGTTATGCGTTCGGAAGCGGCATGGCGGCGATTTCGTCGGTCCTGGGGCTACTTTCGGCGGGGGATCATGTGATAGCCGCCGAAGAGGTCTATGGGGGGAGCATCTTCATCCTCAACAACTTCTACAAACGGATGGGCATCGAAACGACCCTGGTGGATTCCGGGAACCCGGCGAATATCCGCGCCGCGATTCGGCCCAACACCAGGGCGCTCTACCTGGAAACCCCCTCAAATCCTTTGCTCAAAATCACGGACCTTGCGGCCTGTCTGGCTATTGCCCGGGAGGCGGGGCTCCTCTCCATTGTGGATAATACCTTTATGACCCCCTACCTCCAACAGCCTATAAAGCTGGGCGCGGATATCGTGGTCCATTCGGCAACCAAATTCCTGGGAGGCCACAGTGACGTGGTTCTCGGGCTGGCGGTAACCCGTACGGAGGAGCTGGGGGAAAAGCTCCATGTGGTGCAGAACAGTTTCGGCGCCATACCGGGGCCCTGGGATGAGTGGCTGGTGATACGGGGGATCAAGACCCTCAAGGTGCGGCTAGAAACCCAGCAGTCCTCGGCACAACAGATTGCGGAATGGCTTTTGACCCATAAAAATGTAAGTAATGTATATTACCCCGGCCTTTCGGGGCATCCTGGCCGGGAGATCCACCAAGGGCAGGCATCCGGCCCCGGGGCCATGCTCTCCTTCAAAACTAAAACTGTGGAGCAGGCGCTCCGGTTTTACGAAAAGGTACAGCTTGCGGCGGCGGCCCCGAGCCTGGGCGGCGTGGAGACCATCGCCTCCCGCCCGGTAACCATGAGCAATATCGCAACTTCGGCGGCCGACCGGGAGCGGCTTGGCATTACCGACACCCTGATCCGCCTTGCCATAGGGCTTGAGGGCGCGGAGGACCTTATCGCCGACTTTGACCAGGCTTTAGCGTGAGGGAAGGGAACCAATGCCCAAAAACCCTAGCCTTTCCGTTGATTTTTGAATAACTGGACTATGGCGTATATCATTTTACGGTCCTTCCCGTCTAATGTCTTAAAATCCTGTACTAGGGTTTGAATTTCAGGGTCTAAAGATGACTTTTTAGGGGAATTTTCTTCTCCGGTAACCAAATATTCCACAGAAACTCCTAGAGCATGAGCTATTTTGACCGCAATATCGGCAGATGGGATATGTCCTCGTAGATTTAGATAATTATCCAAGGTATGTTTGCTTATTCCGGACAAGGCAGCAAGCTCTTTAACCAGTATTTCCTGATACGCCAATTCGGATTTAAGATTCTCTTTAAACCCCATAACTGAAGAATAAATCTAAATAGCATAATAGAAACTTGACATTACGCAAATTAGCATTATTATTATAAATTTATGCTATTTAGCATAATAATTGACAATCAAATATGCAAAAAAGCATAAAGGGGGGCTCTTAATTGAAATTGAAGAACAATTGGTATTTGGTCCCGGTGGTTTGCTGTCTTGCTCTAACCGTCCTTTCCGGGTGTGGAAATTCTTTTGGCGGCGATACCAACCAGGAAAACCCTGAAGTCCCCCAAGGAGGCTCCGCTGGGGTGTTGACGGATTTCAAGTTCAACCTGAGCGGCGCCAAAGCTATAGCAGCGCTGGACGCAGACAGCTCCGCCAGTTTCAACGCCCGGGCCGCCACAATATCCGGTCAAGATGTATTGGTAAAGATCAATGAGAATGCTGAACTGGCCCAGATAATCGATCTTTCCGCATATGGGATTACCCAGCTGCCTAATGTGCAGTTTATCGCCCGGTCACCGGGCTCCTCGGCAACGAAGGACCTGTATATATATTTTGCGAGTGACCTGATAAACTATACCGGTACTGGGAATCAAACCAATAGGGTTAACCTGGGTAAGTTGTTCCATGTTAAAGAAAACGGTTCCTGTGTAGCTATTCTCAGTATTAACGAAAACAATACCTGGTCTAACTTATACACAAACTCGAATAATGACCCGGTGATCTTTGACAACCATGGCAATATGTTTTTCATAATGAGTGAGAGTTCAAATAGCGGCAATACCAATACTATCTACAAATACAATCCTGCAACTTCCGTCTCCACCCCTCTTACTGCACCGAGAAGCGGTATTAGTTATGAAAAGATTGCTGTTTCCTCCGATGGGTCCATGATTATTGCCAAGGCGAGCATATGGAATAATACTACCTATTCCTATTACCTGCGGGTTATTCCGGTTAATAACCCCGATGGGTATGAAAATATTGCGTACTCCTCCAGTGCCGGCGGCGGCGGTGCATGGATCACTTCCTTTGTGATGAGTAATGATTCAAAAACCCTCATTTTTTCCGGAAGCTATAGCAAGTTGAATGAAAATAATACCAATGAACAAGTAAACGGTTTATTCAAGGTAAGTTTGGAAAATCTGCGGAATATACCGACTCCGACCCCTTTGCTTTGGACAGATTTAAGTTATGGTTCTTCTTCCATTATATCTCAAAGAAGCCAATATGTGTGGAATTCGACGTACCTTAACGCCGAGGGTAAACCGGATTACAATAAGATTATGCAGTTTTTTTACAATTATGCCCTGTCTCCTAACATTGAATTCCGGTACAATGGGAAAACTGATACCGAGGCCCTGGCTTCCCTGAAAAAATCGGATTGGGAGACCTTGTATAGCAAAAGCATAAAGAATGTGTTGGTCCAGTATTGGTACCGGAAAGGGACGAATACCCTGGTAACCTTCAACGAGGGGATCTATAACTTTGATGCGTTAGCTGAATATGATCCTGGTGACGGCCTATATAAATGGAAGGCTACGTACTTTAAAAGCGGGCAGCCGGATTCTGCCGAAATTATGAAGTACATCTATACAGCTGCTAATTCGAATGATATTGAATTTCGGTTTAATGATAAAACCGATGAAGAAGCCCTGAAGGCTTTAACAAGTTCGGATCTTCAAACTTTTCTTGGTAACTACAGTAATATGCAGAATTTTATTAACACCTATTGTTACATGAAAGGAACCGACACCAAGGTTGACCATAACCCTAAGGATAGTTTTGCCCCTATGAGCGGATTGATAAGCACAGCCATTAGCTTTGGGTGGATTCCCGATTATTTAGACGCCGATGAAAATCCCGACTATGATAAAATAATGGAATATTTCTATTCCTCTATTGCTAATTCAGAAAATATTGAATTCCGGTATAACGGAAAAACCGATAAGGAAGCCCTGCTTACTCTGACACAGGAGGATTTTAAAAATTTTAGCAGTCAGCAATCCTCTACGAAGCGTTTTATCGACTACTGTTTCCGAAAAGGAACCAATATTGCGGTGAGTAGCTATAATTCTCCTATGTTTAGTGGTTTTTCAAGTATGAGCAGTTTGACTATTTTTGCAGACGGCAGTTTGTGGGGAATTTCTAGCGCCCCTGGCTCCAGTATCTTCTGCCAATTGCTGGACAGTAACGGAAACCGGGATTATTATGTTCCCGAACCTTTTATTAAAAACAAGGGGGACATTCTCAATGTACTGCTAGCGGATGATTATTTTTATTACGGCATGGAACTATACAATGCCAGCGGCATGAAATCAGGGAATCAGAAAATATACCGCTTTAGTATTAACAATCCTTCGGAGGTGACGGACCTCTTCAGCTATATTGATCGGAACCCTGATCGCATTGAACTGGACACCTACACACTTGCCGGCGAGTATCTCTACTTCAGCGGAGCCCAGGGTACAAAGATACTCAGCGGCAAAATCAATGTTAACAGCGGCACCTACGAAGAACTGGGATTCGGCGGCAGGAAGATCACCACGATCATGTCCTATTAGACCTTACAAGGCAATCAAGCCCGTCATTTCCGGCGGGCCTTTTATTTTTACTTTCAATACGGGCCCAGCAAAAAATCCGCCAAATGCAGCCGTCTGATACCTGCAATATTATCAGACCACCGTTCATCCAGGGACACCACATATTTTGGGTAATTATCCTGTATACCCTTGAAGGCGCCGAATTCCCGGTCTATAGTTTCTTTGTTGTCCCCCAGCAAATATACGGCCTGTACATAGATTTTTTCGGCGCCCCGGATCCCGATAAAATCAATTTCACGGTTATCCAGCTTTCCTACATATACATCATACCCACGCCTTTCCAGCTCGGTAAAAATAATACTTTCAAGGATACCTGAGATACGATTAAAATTATGATCCAGGGCGGCATAGATTAGGGAAATATCCCCGGGGTAATATTTTTCCCGGAAAGCAAGGTGCCCCCTGCCCCGTATATCATACACCGGGGCTTTTTTAATGATGAAGGCGCTTTCCAGGGCATGGATGTAATTATAGACGGTCTCGACATCAGCCTTGCGGTTCTCATGCTTCATATAGGCGGTAATAGTTCTGGCGGAAAAAAGATTTCCGGTATTATCAAGCAAGAAACGGATAATTCGTTCAAGCAAATCAATGTTCCTGATATGATGCCGTTGAATGGTATCCCGCAGTAATACTGAGGCGTAAATATCCTTGATAATGCTTTCGACGCTTGCATCATCATATTCAGCAATATGGAGCGCCGGAAAACCTCCAAGTTTAATATAATCCCAAACCGCTTTGGGGGGATCTTTTTCTCCGTCACCAAACTGTGCTTTGAATTGAAGATATTCCCTGAATGAAAGGGTTCTGATCGGTATTTCCACATATCGCCCGGCAAGAAGGGTAGCCAATTCGGACGACAAAAGCCGGGAATTAGAACCGGTAATATAGATATCAACCGGCTTTGATGCAAAGAGGGAATTGACCACCCGTTCCCATCCGCTTAGATTTTGTATTTCATCAAGGAAAATATAGTAGGTTTTATCATCTTTGATACGGTCTATTATGGCAGTATGCAGGGCTTCGGCATTGGGAAAGCCGTCACCCTCTATAACTTCCAGATTAAAGTAGATGATGTGCCCGGGGCCAACGGAGATAGACAACTCCTCCTTTAACAGGGCCAAAATCGAAGATTTGCCACTACGCCGTATACCGGTAAGTACCTTAATAAAGGGCTTTCCGATAAGTCCCTGGAGCTGTTCAAGGTACAATTCCCGTCTAATCATATCTACTATCCTGAATTCAGTGTATTCAAGATACACCGAATAGTCAAGGATTGTCCGGTTATATCCATACACTTTTGCGGAAAATACACAAAGTATCCGGATATAACCATACACTTTTAGGAAAATAAACAGCCTTATACGGTTACAATCCCTTTACAGTTTTCCGGCGGTATCGTAGATGATGCGGTAAATCTCCGGTATCTGCTCTTTCTCCAGGGCGGCGAAGGCTACCCGGAGTATGCCGGGACCCAGGGCTATGGCGCCGATGCCGTGGTCCGCCAGGAGCTTTTTCCGCAGGACTTCGGCGTCCAGGCCATTGCAGCGGAAGCTCATGAAGTAGCCGGAGTTGAAGGGCATGGGGCTGAGTTTGGGGTGGGCGGGGTTTCCCGAGATAAAGGCCCGTACCGCCCGGTAACGATCCCGGAGCAGCTCGTAATTGGCCTTTTTTTCGGCCCCGGTCCGGGGGTCCGAGAGGACCTTGAGGATCAGGTATTGGGCCGGGGTGTTGGCGCAGGATACGGAGGAACGGATTTCCCCCATGAGTTTTTTGCCCAGCGCTTCCTGGTGTTCCGGCTTGAGACCCGGGGAACCGAAGGTGAGGAAAGCTACCCGCAGGCCCCAGACGTAGTCTTCCTTGGTGGGGCCGTCGATTTTTACGGCCAGGACCTTTTCATGGAGGGAGGCCAGCCGGCCGAAAAGGGACTCGCGGCAAATATCATCCTCATAAAAAAGGCCGAAATAGGCGTCGTCGCAGATTACTAAGACATCGGCACCCCCCTGGGCGGTTTCCCGGATAATGTCTACCAGGGCATCCGCTTCCGCCTTGGTTGGGGAGTAGCCCGCGGGGTTGTTGGGGAAGTTGAAGATGATCCGCACCGAACCGGTCTTGGCTTCCTCCCGGATGGCTGCGCCGATGGCGGCAAGATCCAGCCCGGAACCGGTTCCGAAGAAGGGTACGCCCCGGAGCTTGGCGCACCGGCGTTCCGTAAAAATCAGGCTATAGTTATCCCAGCAGGGGTCGCTGGCTATGATGGTACTGGTTTTATCAAGAAAAAGATCCGCCACGTAGGAGATCCCCGCGGTGATCCCCGGGACTGCGGCAGGGAGGGTGACCTCATCGGGCTTCATTGAGGGGTTTTTTTTGACCATAGAATCCTTCCAGGCCCTGCGAACCTCCTCAACCCCTGCGGTGGGGGCATAGGTGACCGTTTCTTTTGCCGTAAGGGTGGGCATACTATCGCTTATGGCGGATAGAATTAGGGGCTGTCCCTTGTGAAAGGCCATGCCTATGGTGGCGTTTCTTACCGGGGCCAGCTGTTTCGCCTCATTTGACTGGGCAATGATTCCCCGGGGGAAAAAAAGGCGGCGACCAAGGGAAGACAGAAGGCGGCCTGTGGCGGAACCGTCCAAAACGGTGTTGAGTTCGACTGCAAGTGGATTCATAGGGCTAAAGTATCTATGGGAAAGGGGGTGTGCGTCAATATATCACCGCTTCGTCAATATGGGGGATGAGGGCTCTGCCGGGGAAACGACGACTTTTCCGCCCTTAATTCCCGGGCTGCCTGGCGCCGTTTTTCCCTACGCTCTGTTGACAGCCCTCCCTGAATCGGCAATCCTATACCATAGCTGGTCAAACAGACCCCAAAAAGCCATTACTGATTCAAAAGGAGAAAGCCCCATGAAAAACGCTCTTGGCAAAATGAAGGGTACTACAGTATTGTTTATCCCCCCCGGTAACGCCGGGCGCGTTAGCCCCCGTTCAATCCTGCTTATCCTGCTGGGCGCCCTGGTCTTAAGCGGCTGTTCCCTCAACAATGACAATGACACTGAAGACGACCCGCCGTATGTCGCGCCAATTGACGCCGCAACGCCGGTAATTGGCACCCAGCCTGCTGCGGCAAGTATTTACAATTGGGGCAATCCGGTAACTCCTCTCTCGGTACGGGCGGGGAAAACCGATGCCGGGACCCTTTCGTATCAGTGGTATAGCAACGCCACGGAAAGTACCGCCGGGGCAACCCCTATCACAGGCAATGGAAATGGCAATACCTATACGCCCCCTACACCGGCAGCCTCTCCCAATAATGTAGACACCTTTTACTATGTGGTTGTTACCAACACCAATACCAGCGCCACCGGGGCGCAAACAGCTTCGGCACAGAGCAGCTTTGCTAAAGTTACCTTTACCAATACCCCCGTTACCCATGCTGCACCGCCTACCATTACCGCCCAGCCTGTTGGAGATGAAACCTACGCCCCAGGCGATGCTGCGACTCCCCTCACCGTTACGGCGGCGACAAACGACAGCGGGACCCTTTTGTATCAGTGGTTTAGCAACACGGCAAACAACACTTCTGAAGGAAACCCCGTCGGCACAAACGCTGCAAGCTTCACCCCTCCGACCACTAACTCGGGCACCCTTTATTATTATGTAGTGGTTATAAATACCAACACAGCCGTAAACGGAAACCAAACCGCCTCGGTAACGAGCAGCACCGTGGCGATTACGGTGAACCCCAAGACCATTACCATTACCGACATACCCGCCGAGGCTGCGGGCACGTATTATCTGGTATACCTGAGAGTCTCGGGATCGGATGTCCCCGTCGCCGCCAGTACCGGCGGTCCCATAGGCGCAGGCGTGACATCCCTTACGGGAACCATGAAAACCATTACGCTCAGCGGAAATACCTTTACCCTTGGGGACGACTGGACCGGGAGCGGTTCCTATCACATCGGCCTTATCGGCGCAAGTAAGCCTATCGTCAGCGCCAACCAGAATTTTTTGTTCAGGGTAGAACTTCCCGTGACCAGTTTAAATAGCAATAAGACCGTGTCCTACAACGACTTTGCCGAAAGTGATGACGATGATGAGGAACTCCGACCCTGGAACTCCTGTCACCTGAGAATTAACAACCTACCTGCGTATGCTGAGGGCATGTATTATGTGGCATATCTGATAGACCCGGAGAAAGGCGTCCCCGTTGCCGGTTACAAGGGCGGACCCATAAGCGCCGGTACCGATGGCGGACTGCCATTGCTGGTTGAAACCCTGAAAACCCTTTCCAGGAACTGGGATGACTTTACATTTGGCGATAACTGGGGCGAGAGAGGGGGGTCCTATACCATCGGCATCATTTTTGATTATGGGGAGATAGGCAGCTTCGACAAGACGGATTGGGGAGCGTCCTCCAGCGGGCTGATCAGTTGGTCTACTACGGACTACAATTCCGTGGACTACAGCAGCTTTACCGAAGACCGTGTCACCCCCGCTCCCATAACTGCAGCCATTGCGGGCAAAACCGGATCGGGAACCGCAGCGGACCCCTACGTGGTAACGGTAGCCGGGATGCCGCTTCCCGTTGCTCTGGGGGCCATCTACTCCGGCATCATCACCGACATACCTACCGGGTTCATCAGCCTTAATCTGGATTCTTGTACCGGTACGAGTGTCGGCTACACAAACCGTATAACGGACGCGGAAAAAGCCCGCTTTGTCTCCATTACCCTGCCCGCCACGGTAAGCGTTATTACTGATGGTTTCAAAGATGCCGATTGGTATAGTGGCGCTTTTTCCAGTTTTACCGGTCTTAAAAGCATTAACGCCCCCGGGGTAATCACGGTGGGTGACCATGCATTCTCCGGCCTCACCAGCCTTGAAACGGTAAGCCTTCCGACGGCAAGCGCCTTCGGCGACTATACATTCATCCGGTGTACCAGCCTTAAAACAGTGAGCCTCCCGGCGGCAACCACCTTCGAGGATTTAACATTCTACGGCTGCACCAGCCTTAAAACAGTGAGCCTCCCGGCGGCAACCACCTTCGGGGAAGAGACATTCAGGCTGCACCAGCCTTACCACAGTGAGCCTCCCGGCGGCAACTACCTTCGGCGACTATACATTCGAGGGCTGCAGTAAACTGGTCACGGTGAACCTCCCGGCAGCAACTACCTTCGGCCACAGGACCTTCGAGTACTGCGACAGCCTTACCACGGTGAACCTCCCCGCGGCAACTACCTTTGGTAGCTATACCTTCAGCCTCTGCACCAGCCTTGAAACGGTGAACCTCCCGGTGGCAACCACCTTCGGCGACAAGACATTCGAGAGCTGCTACAGCCGCCTTAAAACGGTGAGCCTCCCGGCGGCAACCACCTTCGGGGAAGAGACATTCAGGAGCTGCACCAGCCTTACCACAGTGAGCCTCCCGGTGGCAAGCGCCTTCGGCGACAGGACATTCGAGAGCTGCACTAGACTTGAAACGATAACCCTGGGAGCTACTCCGCCCACTATCGGAACCCAAACTTTGGTTTTCACATACGCAGCGGTTCCCACTCTCACCATAAAGGTCCCCGGCGGGAGTGTCGGCGCCTATACCGCCTGGAAGACTGATAATGCAAATCGCCTTGCTACTCCAACTGGTAAAACGGTAACGATAGAAGCGCTGTAGCCATCCGGGGGAAAAGGTGACAATCACCTTTTCCCCCTAACTGGGATTGTTGGGGGAAGGAGCCGTACCTTTTCATGGAATATAATTCAAGGGATTATCTGCCGGGAACCTTCCGGCATTTCCGGGGGTATGATTATATGCGGATGTAATTCATTATCCAGTATAGAATTAACTATTTCCCCAGGTCTGCTCGATTTCTTCGATGGCCTTCAAAATATCCGCAGCGGGAGCGCGCTTCCCCAGCAGGGCCCTAAAGGATTCCTGCTGGCAGAAGAAATTGATCCGCGAAAGGGTGTGGAGGTGCATCTTTGCGGAAGCGGAAACGATGAGCATAACCGTATGCACCGGCTTGCCGTCCAGGGCTTCCCAGTTCAGCCCCTGCTCCGTATACGCAAGGGTCACAAACTGCTCGGCGGGATCCGTAATAAGGGGATTCCGGGGATGGGGCAGGGCAATACCGCTTCCCACGGCGGTTGTCATCAGGGCTTCCCGTTCCAGTACCGCATTCAGCAGGACCGTCCTGTCCACCGATGGGGGAAGATAGATCCCCCCTATCAGGCTGGTCAGCAGTTCCTGTGGGCTGGTTCCGGGAATGATATGAAATCCCCCTCCCCGTTTGATAAGTTCGATTAAACCGGGCTCTATTGCATTGTCCATCATTGTTCCCCTATTAATACCGATGCTAAATTACGGTTACAGGCATCCAAATCAAAGGTCTCGGGATTAAAATCCTGACCGAGTTCACGGAGCGCCAATTCCCGTTCCGCATCGGCCCCCCGTTCCAGGGCAGTGATATACCGCCTGAACCGCATGGGGCCATCAATAAACTCAGGCGGCGCGGCCGAGGCTCCTGCCACACAGCGGATACTTGGCTGCCCCTCCGGTTCGTGCCGGGAAAGGACCAGAATCTTCACCGTCCACTTTGATCCGTATTCATACAAAAAGGAATTCCCCCCCCTAAGGTCGAGTTCTCCCAGTATCGAATCAAGTTCCAGCCGCCCCGAACCGCCCCGGTCCGGGGAATTCTGTTCCTCCAGGGCAAAATGGTATGCATATTCACCCTTCCAGCCCAAAAGGATCTGGATTATCCCGTGGAGTTCCCGTAAGCGGCAGCTTTCCGGCAGGGTAAGGCGGCGCCAGACATCGGTACCCCCCAGGCTCACCTGCAGGATCCGCCATTCAAGGCCCTCACTTTTGACCCGCTTCACCACCGAAAGGTTGTTTTGCCGAAAGCTGTCCAGGGCATCATCTATCAATTCCTTGATATCCTCATAGGTCTCAATCATGCTATCCAGAGAATTATCCAGAGCATCCAGCTCATCTTCCTCGGGCGGCGTATCCGTATTCAGGTCGTCGAGAACTCCCTCGGCATGGTCCTTAATCTGGGAGAGGATGATGAAGGTATGTTTGGGCAGCCAGGAAGTGTTAATATCCCCTTTATGGAGCCGGGCCGCCAGGTCAATCACCGCTGTATGCAGCTCCGCCATACGCTGACGGATGGGACCCATGGAGGAATCCTTAAAAGGAGAATAGATGGGTTCAAACTCCGCCATCAATTCGGTAACAAAGTTCGTAAGATATTCCCGGTCCTTCTCCGCCATCACCACCGCAGGGGGAACGATCCGCTTCATCAGAGACGATATATCCTTGTCCCGCCGGAAAAGGGCATCGCAGACATAGGCCTGTATCACATATTCCGATACGGGCGCCCCGCTTCGGCTCAAAATCTCCTCAACCGGGGATTGGGTATTGGGTTCCTCCAGTTCATCCTTATCGGGAATCTCCTTTCCCGCAAACCAGAACCGGGTTTCCATGCCGTAGGGGGTGGTTTCGATACGATCCGTTTGTTCGTAGAGAAAATCCTCCAGAGAATAGGCGGGCACATCCCGCATCCGTTTCCCGCCGTACCAGTAGGCGTAGGCAATCTGTTCTTCCGTACGGCTGCCGGGCCCCAGGGCCTTAAAGGAACCCTCAAAGCCCCCTTCGGCAGCTTCCTGCCAGGCATAGAGATCCACCTTAGACCACTCATCCCGCCCTACCCGTTCCAGATCAAAACAGCCTTCTTTCCAGTCCCGGGTACGAACCACAAAGCGGTCCCCGGGAACAAAGGCCAGTTCCCGGTAGAGGTTCCGCATATCCAGGGTCTGGATGGAAACTTCCGGCGGGTCCTCGTAGGGATCGCTGTTAAAGGCGCTTTCATTATTCGGATTATCCTTAGCCACATACTCGGGGGCATATTCCTCCCCAAAAATCGTGTAATAGGGGTAAAATTCCTCCGGCGGCCCCTCGATGGAGGAAAAGGGGATCTGATTCCCCTTATAAAAAAACCGATATTCCTGGGGATAGAGCATGGGATTGGCAAAAGGCACGCAACGATGCCCGGGAATGAGTATCCCGTTCAGCAGTTCCGGCCTGGTGGGGCTGATAACAAAGCGCAGGGGCTCAAAACAGCCCCGTCTGGACACCCATCTCCCGGGTTCCAAGCGAAAAGCAATGTTCTGAGAGTCGATAAAGGCGGTAATTTCCTCCGCCAAACGGTTATTCCGGGAAAAGTCCAGAAGCCGGATAAAGCTCATCACATCTTCAAGGGTAAAGGGATCCCGGTTGTTCTCGAGAAATTCGTAGAGCGCATCTTCCTGGTTCTCAGTCATGTATTACTTATACTATGGACCGGAAGGGGGGTATTTTGCAAGGCGGCCCTGCCGTCCTGCAAAATACCCCCTTCCTGCCCGGAACTATTCTTCCGTCTCTTCCGCTTCCGGCGAAAAGTCTTCCTCTTCCGCCGGCTCGGCGACCTTTTCCAGCTTCCGCTGTTCCAGGATCTCCTGCATCTGCACGTCCAGGTCCTGCTGGTCCTCGCCGAAAAGCTTCACCGCCCGGTAACGCTTCATGCCGGTACCTGCCGGTATGGGGTGGCCGATGATGATGTTTTCCTTGAGGCCCCGGAGGTAGTCCGTGGACCCGGCGATGGCAGCGTTGGTGAGTACCCGGGTAGTTTCCTGGAAACTCGCCGCGGACAGGAAGGAATCGATGTTAAGGGACGCCTTGGTAATGCCCTGGAACATGGGCCGGGCTACCGCGGGCTGACCGCCTTCGGCAATGACCCGTCCGTTTTCCTCGTGGAACCGGTACTTGTCAACCATCTGTCCGTAGATGAACTTGGTGTCCCCCACGGCGACGATCTCTACCTTCCGCATCATCTGCCGGACGATAACGCCGATATGCTTGTCGTTGATGGACACGCCCTGGAGGCGGTAGACCTGCTGGATCTCGTCCATCAGGTACCGCTGGAGGGTGGCCTCGCCCAGTATATGCAGAACATCGTGGGGGTTAACCGCCCCTACGCAGAGGGCTTCCCCAGCTTCCACGGTATCCCCGTCCCGGATCTGCAAGCGCTTGGCCATGGGAATGAGGTGCTTATACTCCTTCCCAAAGTCGTCCTGGATGGTTACCACCCGCTTACCCTTGACGATACCCTTGAAGAATACGATCCCCCCAACCTGGGCAAGAACCGCGGGGCTCTTGGGCTTGCGGGCTTCGAAAAGCTCGCTGACCCTCGGCAGACCGGAGGTGATGTCCATGGCCTTGGCGCTTTCCTTCAAGGTCTTGGCTATGATACGCCCGGCCTTGATCTTGGTCCGTTCAGCGGGCCGTCCTTCGGTATTATCCGGAGGTACCAGCCACTCATCAACCTGGATATAGGCGCCTCCGGGGAGGAAGTAGGATGCAACTTCGGCGCCCTCTTCATCGGTGATGAAGATCCTGGGCTGCTTGCTTTCCAACTGATATTCGGTGATCCGTTTTTCCGTATTTCCGGTTTCCTCATCCAACTCTTCCTTGAGGGTAGTGCCGGGGAGTATATCCTCGTAGTTCACATACCCGGAAGCTTCCGCGATGATGGGGTCCGAGAAGGGGTCGAAGGTGGCGATGGTCTTTTCAGCATCCACAACCTCGCCTTTTTTTACCAGGAAATCGGAACCGTTACGGATTTCGATCTTCTGATCCTGACCGATAAGGTACAGGCTTCGTCCCCCTCCGGGCGCCTCCTGGATCAGGGCAAAGGCAATTTCCGGGGAGAGGATTTCTTTCCCACCCCGTTTGATGATAGGTTCATCCCGGATGATCTTCTTACCGCTTTCCACCAGGGGTTCATCCTTGGCTTCCAGTTTATATTCCTTCATCACCTTGTTGACCACCGCATGACCCCGGCGGGTAAAGAGCCAGCGGCCGTTTTCAAGCTCCACATGGGTCCCCACAACTTCCTTGAGATACACCGGGTACTTGAGGAAGGTCCGATTTTCCTCGCTCACCTTGGTGGCGGCCCCGCCGATATGGAAGGTCCGCATGGTAAGCTGGGTTCCGGGCTGACCGATGGACTGAGCGGCAATGGTTCCCACCGCTTCCCCGATATCCACCGACCGGTTAGTCGCCAGGTTCCGCCCGTAACAACGGCGGCAGACCCCGTGCTTGGCCTCGCAGGTAAGAACCGTCCTGATACGTACGGTCTCAACCCCGGCCTTCTCGATATCCTCAGCAATACTTTCGGTAATTTCCTCATTCACATCGACGATGAGCTCTCCGGTGATGGGGTGCTTCACCCGTTCCAGGGTGTAGCGGCCCACGATGCGGTCGCTCAGGGGCTCCACAATATCCTCGCCGTCCTTGATAGCAGAATAACTGATACCGTTGATGGTACCGCAGTCATCCTCGTTAACCACCACATCCTGGGCTATATCCACGAGCCGTCTCGTAAGGTACCCCGCCTCAGCGGTTTTAAGGGCCGTATCGGCAAGTCCCTTCCGGGCGCCGTTGGTGGATATAAAGAATTCGATAACCGACAGTCCCTCTTTAAAGTTGGACCGTATAGGCAGTTCGATAATATCACCGGAGGGCTTGGCCATAAGGCCCCGCATACCCGCGAGCTGGCGGATCTGGTTACGGCTTCCCCGGGCGCCGGAGTTGGCCATCATATACACTGAGTTGAACCCGTCCCGGTCCGCTTCCAGGGTCTTCATCATGATGTTGGTTAGATCTTCGTTCGTCTTGGACCAGACTTCAACGACCCGGTTGTACCGCTCTTCCTGGGTAATGGTCCCCTGGCGCCAGTGCCGCTGGATTTCATCGACCGCCTTATTAGCCTTGTCGATCATCTCGGGTTTTTCCTTGGGCACCACAATGTCGTCCACACCAATGGTGGCGCCAAAAACCGTGGCGTACTTGTAACCCGTAGCTTTAATAACGTCCAGCATCTTTACGGTGGTCCAGGAACCCTTATCACGGAAAACAATTTCAATAAGGCCCCGGAGTTCCTTGTCCTTGAGTTCGTAGTTAAGGAAGGGAATTTCCGGCGGCATTTCTTCGTTGAATACCAGCCGCCCCGCGGTGGTCTCAATAAGCCCGTCATCACCGGGGATAAATTCCCGGCCCGCCTTATCCCAGATGGGAAACTTAACGGGTTTTACCTTGATAGTCGCTTCCCAGTCCAGGGCCTTCGCTTCCACCGCCATGAGAATTTCCTCGCTGGAGGAATAGCGCCTGCCCTGGCCCTTAGAATTGGGCTTAATCCGGGTAAGGAAGTTAATCCCCAGAACCATATCCTGGGAGGGGAATACGATGGTCTTGCCATTGGCAGGGTTGAGGAGGTTCCGGGCGCTGAGCATCAGGGTCCAGCACTCCATCTGCGCCGCCTGGGTCAGGGGCACGTGGACCGCCATCTGGTCCCCGTCAAAGTCTGCGTTAAAGGCATGACAGACCAGGGGGTGCAGCCTGATAGCCTTGCCCTCAACCAGGACCGGTTCGAAGGCCTGGATACCCAGCCGGTGCAGGGTAGGCGCCCGGTTCAGTAATACCGGGTGTTCCTTCACCACCTCGTCCAGTATGGCGAAGACCTCGGGGGTCTCCTGCTCCACCAGCATCTTGGCCTTCTTGATATTGTAAACAACATCCTTGTCGACCAGTTTTTTCATAATAAAGGGTTTGAAGAGCTCCAGGGCCATCTTAGTCGGGAGCCCGCACTGCCACATCTTAAGATCCGGTCCTACGGTAATAACACTGCGGCCGGAGTAGTCAACCCGCTTGCCCAGCAGGTTCTGCCGGAACCGTCCCTGCTTACCCTTAAGCATATCGCTAATGGACTTGAGGGGCCGGTTGGAGGCGCCCTTGACCACCCGCTTTTTCTTGGAGTTGTCAAACAGGGCGTCCACCGCCTCCTGGAGCATCCGTTTTTCGTTGCGGATGATGATATCCGGGGCGTTCAGCACCTGGAGCCGTTTAAGGCGGTTGTTCCGGTTGATCACCCGGCGGTAGAGGTCGTTAAGATCGCTGGTGGCAAAACGGCCGCCGTCAAGCTGGACCATGGGCCGCAGTTCCGGCGGAATCACGGGGATTACGTCAAGGATCATCCACTCAGGTTTGTTCGTAGAATTGCGGAAGTTCTCCACAATTTCGATGCGCTTCAGAAGCCGCTTGTCGCTCTTAGCGCCCTTATCGATCATCTTTACCCGGAGGTCGATAGCCATCTGATCCAAATTGAGGTTTTCCAACAGGGTCCGCACCGCTTCTGCGCCCATACCAGCGGAAAAGCCCTGACCGTAGCGATCCTGCGCTTCGTAGTATTCCTCTTCCGTAAGGAGCTGCATCTTTTTAAGATCCGTATCGCCGCTGTCTATAACTACGTACTTTTCGTAGTAGAGCACCGACCGCAGAGCAGCCAGGGGAAGATCCAGGAGCAGGCCCATACGGCTGGGCACGGAACGGTAATACCAGATGTGGGACACCGGAGCGGCCAGCTCAATATGGCCCATGCGTTCCCGGCGTACCTTGAAGTGGGTCACCTCAACGCCGCAGCGATCGCAGATAACGCCCTTATAACGGATAGACTTGAACTTGCCGCAGTAACACTCCCACTCCTTGGTGGTCCCGAAGATCCGCTCGCAGAAAAGTCCGTCCTTCTCCGGCCGCAGGGTCCGGTAGTTAATCGTCTCCGGCTTCTTCACTTCACCGTAGGACCAGGCCCGGATCATCTCCGGGCTGGCCAGCTTTATCATAATCGAATCAAAATCCTGTATGTCCCGCATCTTTTACCCCTTAAAAGTTCGAACCGCTTTTGGTTATCAGTTCCTCGTCCCGCTCGGTGAGGGGGATCTGTTTTCCCTTGGCATCGTAGATAGTCATATCCAGCGCCAAGCCCCGCAGTTCCTGTACCAATACGTTGAAAGATTCGGGAATCCCCGCGGTGGTGGAGGGTTCTCCCTTTACAATGGCTTCGTATATCTTAGACCGGCCCGTCATATCGTCGGACTTGATGGTCAAAAGTTCCTGTAAGGTATTGGCCGCGCCGTACGCTTCCAGAGCCCAGACTTCCATTTCCCCAAGACGCTGACCGCCGAACTGGGCCTTGCCGCCTAAGGGCTGCTGGGTTACTAAGGAATAGGGACCGGTGGACCGGGCGTGCATCTTGTCGTCAACCAGGTGGTGGAGCTTGAGGAAGTAGATGATCCCGCAGAATATGGAGTTCACAAAGGTCTCCCCGGTCCGGCCGTCCCGGAGCACGGTCTTACTGGTTACGGGTAGATTCGCTTCCCTGAGCTTTTCCTCGATCTGATCCGTAGAGGGGGACTGGAACACCGGGGCGGAATACCATTCGTCCAGGGTGGAGCCCGCCCAGCCAAGTTCGGTTTCCAAGAGCTGGCCGATATTCATACGGGAAGGAACCCCCAGGGGTGTAAGGCACAGATCCAGTGGCGTACCGTCTTCCATGTAGGGCATATCCTCTTCCGGCAGTATCCGTGCCACAACACCCTTATTACCGTGGCGGCCCGCCATCTTATCACCCTCACGGAGTTTCCGTTTGGTGGCGATCAACACTTTTACTACTTCGTCCACACCGGGGTTAAGGTCGTCCCCTTCGGTGCGTTTTAAGCGCTGGATGTCTATGATGGTCCCCTCGATACCGTGGGGTACCCGGAGGCTGGAATCCCGCACTTCCTTGGCCTTCTCGCCGAATATGGAGTTAAGGAGCTTGAACTCCGGGGTGGTTTCGGTTTCGCTCTTCGGCGTTACCTTTCCTACCAGTATGTCTCCGGAGCGCACCTTGGCGCCCACCCGGATAATGCCTTCGGCGTCCAGGTTATCCAGGCTCTTCTCCGAAGTATTGGGAATATCCCGGGTTATCTTTTCCGGCCCCAGCTTAGTCTCCCGGACTTCGGTGATAAACTCTTTTATATGGATGGAAGTGAACATATCGTCCTTAACCACCCGTTCCGAAATAAGTATGGAGTCTTCGTAGTTGTACCCGTTCCAGGGCATAAAGCCCACCAGGATGTTACGCCCCAGGGCAAGTTCCCCGTTCCGGGTGGCAGGACCGTCGGCAATAACCTGACCGGCCACGATCTTCTCCCCAACCTTGACCACCGGCCGCTGGTTATAGCAGGTGTCCTGGTTTGTCCGCTGGTACTTCACCAACCGGTATTCATCCAGGCCGTCGGCGTTGGTTTCCGGAATCTTGGGGGCGTTCTTCCCGCTTTCATCGGGCTTAATAATAATTTCGTGGGAGGTAACCCGTACCACAGTACCGCTGCGCCGGGACTTGGCTAACACGCCGGAGTCGTAGGCGCACTTTCCTTCCATACCGGTTCCGACCCGCGGCGCCTCGGGGAATACCAGGGGTACCGCCTGACGCTGCATGTTGGAACCCATCAGGGCCCGGTTGGCGTCGTCGTGTTCCAGGAAGGGGATCAGGGAAGCGGAGACCGAGATGATCTGCTTGGGGGATACGTCCATGTACTGGATTTCCCCGGGCGCCCTGGTGGTATAGTCCCCCTGACGGCGGCAGGAAATCTGTTCGTCCGCAAAAGAACCGTTGGTGTTCAGCTTTGCTGAAGCCTGGGCGATGAAGTACCGGTCCTCGTCCATGGCGGAAAGGTATTCTATATTGCCCGTGGCTACCCCATCGGATACTTTCCGGTAGGGTGTTTCCAGGAAGCCGTATTCGTTTACCCGGGTATAGTTGGCCAGGGACACGATAAGACCGATATTCGGACCTTCCGGTGTTTCGATGGGACACATGCGGCCGTAGTGGGTGTAGTGAACATCCCGCACCTCGAAGCCCGCCCGGTCGCGGGAAAGTCCCCCGGGGCCCAAGGCGTTAAGCCGCCGCTTGTGGGTCAGTTCCGCCAGGGGATTTACCTGGTCCATGAACTGGGAAAGCTGGCTGGAACCGTAAAATTCCTTGATGGCCGCAACCACGGGCTTAATGGAAATCAAGTCCTGGGGCTTAATCGTATCGGTCTCTTTCAGGCTCATCCGTTCCTTGGCTATCCGTTCCATGCGGCTAAAGGCGGTCTTCATGGCGTTGGCCATCAGTTCCCCTACGGAGCGCACCCGCCGATTACCCAGGTGGTCGATATCGTCGATGTTTTCATCACCCACATAAACCTGGATGAGGAACTTCATGGTGGCGATAATATCCGGCTTGGTCAGGGTAAAATCTTCCAGCGGAGGCTGGTGGTTAAATTTCTTGTTGAGCTTGTAACGTCCCACCCTGCCCAGGTCGTAACGCCGACTGGTAAAGAACATCCCCTGGAGGTCCTTCTCGGCAGCCTCCACGGTGATCGATTCCCCGGGCATAAGCACGGAGTAGACATTGGAAAGGGCATCTTCCTTGGAAGGTTCATCCCGGGTGGGATCTTCCTTCACAAATTTAATCTCCTCCCGCTCAAAGCAGTTGATCAGCATGGGAGAGTTAAGAGAATCCTTATGTTCAAAATCAATGACCTCCACGGTGGTAACACCGTTGGTCAAAAGTTCGTCGATATTGTGGGGGTGGAGTTTCTCACCCGCCCGGTACAGTTTCCGCGGTCCCTCCCCTTCTACACCATCAACCACCACCGCTTTGGCGAGTATCTTGCCGGAAAAATGCTCCCTGGTTTCCCGGTCATCCTTAACGTCCAGAACTTCGGTTTTGTAGAAGGCCTGAATGACGTCTTCACGGCTTTCATACCCAAGGGCCCGGAGGAATATGGTTCCCAGGATCCTCTTTTTCCGGTCGATCTTGGCGAAGATCAGCTCCCGCTTCTGGTCAATTTCAAACTCCAACCAGGAACCACGGTAGGGAATGATCCGGGAGGAGTAGATTCCCTTCTCGTGGCTAAAAATGACCCCCGGGGAACGGTGGATCTGGGAAACCACCACCCGTTCCGCGCCGTTTATGATGAAGGTACCCCGCTCGCTCATGATGGGGATATCACCCATGTAGATATCCTTCTGACGGATTTCACCGGTCTGCTGAAAAATCAGGTTGATCCGGGCCTTCAGGGGCACCGCGTAGGACAAACCCTTTTGCTTACAGTCCTGTTCAGAAAATTTTATATTATCCTCATCCAGGGTATAGTACTCATATTCCAGGGTCATATCACCGTTGGGACTTTCGATAGGAAAGGTGGTTCTGAACACTTCCTCCAGCCCCTGCAATTCCGGCGCTTCTTTGCCCCGAAGCCGTTCCCGCTGAAGAAATCGTTCATAAGAACAAAGCTGGATATCAATAAGATCCGGAAGATCCATCACATCCTGTATGTCCTTGCCAATGTATGTTCGCTTTGTGATTGCCTTACCCTTTACCATACGTTTACCCCCAAACTACAAAAGGCCCCGGCAAAAAGCCGGAAGCCGCCGGGATGTTTGAGCGGCGTCTTCACGCCGCTCCTCAAACATCCCTTCTAGAGAAATATTACTTTTGACCCAATATCTTACTGAACTTCAACCGTACCGCCGGCGGCAGTGACCTGTTCCTTAATCTTTGCAGCCTCATCCTTGGAAACATTCTCCTTGAGGGGCTTGGGAGCGCCCTCAACAAGATCCTTTGCCTCCTTGAGACCAAGACCGGTAACAGCCCGGACCTCTTTGATGACCGCAATTTTCTTGGTGTCATCATAGGCCTTAAGAATTACATTGAATTCCGTCTGTTCCTCCGCAGCTTCAGCGGGGGCGGCTCCGGCAGCGGCGCCAACAGCGGCGACTGCAACGGGAGCGGCGGCGGAAACACCAAATTTTTCTTCCATGGCTTTAACCAGTTCGGAAACTTCCAGAACTGTCATGGAAGAAATCGCTTCTAAAATCTGATCTGTAGTAAGGGCTGCCATATTATCTTCTCCTAAAATATCTCAATTAACACACCCATACAGGTATGTTTCCGGTATTACCCGGTATAAAACCCCGACAGGAACGGCAGCGACCGAAGCCTGACGGATTTAACTACAATTTCCGCCTAGGCGGCGCCGCCTTCGGCTTTCTTGTCCCCAACCGCTTTGATGGTCCGCACCAGTCTGGCGTTGACGTCGTTCAGGGCGGCGGCAAGGTTCCGGGCCGGACCGTTCATCACCGACATGAGCATGGAGATAAGTTCCAGCCGTCCGGGCAGTTTGGAGAAGGCCTCCACCTGCTTGGCGTCGTATACACTGGCGCCTACCAAGCCGCCCTTTACATTCAGCGCCGGGGTATCCTTGGCAAAATCCAGAAGGATCTTGGCGACCTCGTTGGCATCCTTAGGGGCAATAGCCACCGCCGTCGGGCCGCTTAGGTACGACGCTACTTCACCGGGGGCGGAAAGCTGCTCAAAGGCGATCCGGGCATAGTTGTTTTTCACAACCTTGAACTTGGCTTCCTTGGCCCGGAGATTCTTCCGCAGATTGGTGATCTGCGCCACCGTAAGCCCGCGATAATCGGTAAAGATAAAATCCGGGGCTGCGGTAAAATCTTCTTTTAACTCAGCTATGGCCTTAGTCTTAATATCCTGTATTTTTTTTGCAACAATCGCCATATTTTACTCCTCATCCTTGATAGCGACCCATACACCGGGACCCATGGTGGAAGATACCGATACGGTTTCCAAAAATTCGCCCTTGGCATCCGCGGGACGCTTCCGTTTAATTTCCGTAACCACCGCATTGACATTTTCAGCAAGCTTTTCGGCATCCATGGAAACCTTGCCCACCGCCAGGTGTACAACGCCGGTCTTATCGGCCCGGAATTCAACCCGGCCTTTTTTAAGCTCCGACAGGGCGCTCTTGAGGTCGAAGGTTACGGTTCCGGTCTTGGGGTTAGGCATAAGGCCGCGGCGGCCCAGGACCATACCAAGCTTACCAACGTCCTTCATCATATCCGGAGTGGCCACCGCAACATCAAAGTCCAGCCAGCCCCCCTTAATTTTCTCGATCAGGTCCTCGGCGCCCACATAGGTTGCCCCCGCTTCCTGGGCTTCCTTTTCCTTTTCCGCCTTACAGAACACCAATACCCGTTTTTCCGCATGGAACTGATGGGGAAGTACCACCGTATCCCGGACAGATTGGCTCTTTTTCAGGCTTACCTTGACCGAAAGGTCTACGGTCTCGTCAAATTTGGCAAATGCCAGGGTCTTTACCTTGTCTACCGCCTCTTTTAAGGGGTAGGAGACCGTGGCATCGTACTTTTTAAGGCTTTCGATGTATTTTTTCCCGTGGCTCATTTTTCCACCTCGACACCCATGGACCGGGCAGTTCCGGCGATAATCCGCATGGCGGCGTCAACATCATTGGCGGACAGATCCGCCATCTTCAGTTTGGCGATTTCTTCGCACTTAGCCTTAGGCAGCTTCCCGACCTTGACCTTGTGGGATTCCGCGGAACCCTTTTCCAGGCCGATAGCCTTTTTAATCAAAACCGCCGCAGGGGGGGTCTTGAGAATAAAGGTGAAGGTCTTATCCGTATACACGGTAATGACCACCGGAATGATAAGCCCAGCCTCCATAGTTTTCGTCCGGTCGTTAAACTGGGTGACAAACTGGGGAGCGCTGACCCCGTGGGGTCCCAAGGCAGGGCCAACGGGCGGGGCCGGTGTGGCCTTTCCCGCCGGGCACTGGAGCTTGATGTAGGTGGCAACCTTTTTCTTTGCCATATGATACTCCTTTGTGGTAATAACGTTTCCCTTAGAAAACTTCCACGGTATAGCGAAAAACGGAAATCTCCGTTCTACATTTTCTCTACCTGCAAAAGGTCTACCTCTACCGGGGTATTACGGCCGAAAATCCCGACCATAACCTTAAGCTTGTTCTTTTCCTGGTTGACCTCTTCGATAGTCCCCGTAAAGGACTCAAAGGGTCCGTCGATAATCTTAACCTGTTCGCCTGCGGCGAAGGTCTGCCGGGCGCGGACGGGCCGTTCACCCTTGATCTCCCCGGATTTCTGCAAAATCCCCCGGGCTTCATCCCCGGTCAGGGGCTGGGGTTTCTTATCCGCCGGGGTTCCCACAAAGCCGGTAACCCCCTGGATCTTCTTAATTTTCGAACAGGGCGCCTTCCATTCCAGGTCCGGAAGGTCCATTTCTACCAGGATATACCCGGGCAGAAACTTCCGGGTCATGGTCCGCTTCTTCCCATCCTTGACTTCCACCACCTCTTCGGAAGGCACCTTTACATCACGGACGACCTCTTTATCGAGATCTCCCGCGGCGGTCATCATGCGGATGGTTTTTTCTATTTTGTTTTCATATCCGGAATAGGTATGAAGCACGTACCAACCCGTAGCCATATTGTACCTTTTTTGCCCTCTTTGTTAAAATATTGCCTGTACACCCAGAAGCAGAAGCACATCCACCAGCCCAAGGACCGCGGCGAATATAACGGTAGAAATAAGTACCACCTTCACGGAGCTGACAACATCCTCCTTGCTCGGCCATACGACCTTGCGGAGTTCTGCGTAGGATTCTTTGATAAACTGAACTATCTTGCGCATGTCACCTTCTCCTATGTCTCAAATCAACTCGGGCCAAACAGGGCCCTTCGAAGCCTACTGCGCCTTCCATATTCATTCCAGGCGCAGTAGGCTTCGAACCCACGACCTGCGGTTTTGGAGACCGCCGCTCTACCAACTGAGCTATACGCCTCTGAACTGCAACTACTTAACCTTTGTTTCCTTGTGCAGGGTATGCTTCCGGTCAAAGGGGCAATATTTACTGAATTCCAGCTTTTCCTGGGTATTCCGACGGTTTTTTGAGGTCGTATAATTTTTCCGCTTGCATTCAGTACACTGCAGGGCGACAAGCTCCACCGCTGTCTTTTTACTCGCCATGTCTCTTCCTCCTACCTACCAGCCCTCGAACAGAATCGAACTGTTGACCTTATCCTTACCATGGATATGCTCTGCCAACTGAGCTACAAGGGCATTACCCGCGCATTTTACAAGGTCCTAGCAGGTTATCAAAAACCTCAATCTGTGTCAATAGATTGGCAGCCAAAAATTCAAACTATTATCCCTATGCCTAAAAACCATAGGAAAAGGGGGAAATCTAGGATTATTGTTAAGCATAGCGAAAACAAGGGGATTTAGCAATGGGGGGCGGAACCGCCATGGGTTAAGCCTCCTGAAGATATCAAGCGACTATAATTGCTCAACTTCTTCTAGGGTGAGGCCGGTATCTTCGGCAATCTGGTTTACCGGTATACCTCGGATTTTCATTTTGCGGGCAGTATTCCGCAGCCGCTCCAAGCCCTTCGCCTCGCCTATTGCGATGCCCTTAACTTCACCCAATGCGATGCCTTCATCCCGGCCTTCGTCTTTGGCGAATTCCATCATGGCGTACTTATCCCGGCGCGCTTTCTCCTTGTAGTCCGCTATCATCCGGCGCCGGTCGCTCCAACTGAGCTTTGCATACTCGTTTATTGCGGGTTTTACTTCGGGATGGGTTTTTGCCAGCATGGTGAAATCCTCCTTGGTTTTACACTTGAAGAATTGTAACCACGGCCAGATGGCCCGGTTATCGTCGGTTTCAGGAACCTTCGGTAATTCAAGTATAACCACCTTGAGTAAATCTGTAAATAAGCGCCCGGTTATGGGGTTCCGCAGGTCATAACTGTTCAAGTAATGCTCCTCTTCCGGGCAAAGGATATGGTTAGCGATAACTACGCAGATAGTCTGGTTGATCCTGCCGTAGTTAAAGCCGGCTTTCATCTGTTCAACCAGCATTTTAGCCAGGTAGTAGATGATGCGCTGGATGAAGAATTTGTACCGCTCTACCTGTACCTCTATATTCACGATCCTGCCTGAGGCGGTGGTGAGCCGGGGGCGGAGGTGGGTTTTGCTTGAGTCTTGGTGAAAAAAAAGAACGATTCAGGAGCTGCCGAGGAATTTTTTGATAGCCCCCAGGGGAACGGCGTACAGCTTAGAATCTATCTCGACTGTAAAGGGTTCATTTTTCTTCCGGTTCGAAAAGTCTATGATTTTTCCGCGCTTCCCGCTGTCTAATTCAATGGTGGATCCAATTATATCCCCGTGTTACTCCCGGTCAGATTCTTCCATAACTGACAAGAAACGGTTGACCAGCGTTATGAGGCTGTGGGTTTCGTCTACGCCAAAGCGCCCGATAATTTCCGTAAGCCGTTTTTCGGTTTTTCGCTGGGTCTTTTCAATAAACTGGGTTCCCTTTTCGGTGAGAGAAAGTACAATGCATCTCCGGTTTTCTTTGTTCGTTTCCCGGGTTAAAAAACCTTTTTTTTCGAGGGAAGCAAGCATTTGTGAGACCGCGGGTTTTGTAACCGATAATTCGTTTCTGATTTTTTCGCAGCTCAAATCTCCGTTGTGTTCCTTAATATAGTAGAGCAACGTAAATGACGCGAGATTCATCTCGTCTTCCTTAGGAAGAACAGCGGGGCGGAACGTACTGGTGAATTTTTTTAACATAAAAAGAGAACGGAGTAATTCATTGTGCAGTTCATTTTTCATGATGCTTTAATTCCTTTAACAGGCCGCGCACCAAAAAGAGCGCAATCGTGGTGGTAGCTATATCCGCAACGGGTTGTGAATATACAAAACCCTCGAATCCCCAAAAATGATTAAACACATAAACAAGGGGGATATAAAACAAACACTGTCTTCCCAGGGATACTATCGTCCCCAGTACCGGTTTTCCAAGGGCTTGGAATGTAACCATAATGGTCATCTGAATGCCCATAACAGGAAGCCCAAATAAAAAAGCGTGGAGAAAGCTTGCTCCCGCGGTAATCGTTGGGGCGTCATTGATAAAAAGCGCAATGATACTGCGCCCCGCCAGGGCAAAGGCGCCGACAAAAAATAACGCCAGAGCGGTGGTATACATAAAGGTTATCTTCATGCCCTTTTTGAGACGCCCATAGTTTTTAGCCCCGTAGTTAAACCCGGCAAAGGGCTGGTAACCCATGGCCAGGGCCATTATCAGCATAAAACTTAAACTTTCAACCCGTATGGTAACTCCCATACCGGCAATTACCAGGTCGCCGTAACTTGCGGCCATAAGATTCCGTACCGCCATCGCAAGGCTCATCACAATATTTGAAAGCGCCGCGGGCAGTCCGATTTTGAGAATCTCTCCGTATATCTTCCCGGAAGGCTTAAAATCCCGGGGGTGTATGGAAAGCATGGTATGGGGGGACATAAAACACCAAAGGAGATACACCAGTGAAGCGGCCTGTCCTATCACGGTGGCCCATGCCGCGCCTGCGGTTCCCATGTGAAAAACCAAAATAAACACCGGGTCAAGAATGATGTTAAGGATTATGCCGATAAGCGTACCAATCATTGCCTTATCGGTGGCGCCTTCACTCCTGATTTGTCCCGATAAGGAAATATTGAGCAGCGCAATGACGATAAATCCGGAAATTATCGTAAAATAACTATCGGCGTAAGGAAACGTTACGTCACTCGTTCCGATGACGTGTAAAATCGGCTTACGGAACAGAAGCATGGCAATCGTAATAACCACCCCGGCGAGGATGGTTGTATAAAAAGACACCGCGTTGGTACGTCTTGCGGTTTCTATTTCCCGCGCCCCGAGCATACGGGAGATATAACTTGACGCCCCTACGCCGAATATGTTCCCTATACCCTGGGACACCATAAAAAGCGGCATTGCCAGCGAAATACCCGCCACCATGTTCGGGTCCCCGGTCTGCCCGATAAAAAACGTATCGGTCATATTGTAGACCAACTGGGCGATCATGCTGAACATCATCGGAAGCGCAAGCCGTATAATGCTGACCCAAACCGGTGTTGTTTCCATTAAATGTAAGTTCCTGTTGCCCATTTGAGCCATTGTTTACCCCGCAATTGTTAAAGTCTTAAAGATTAAGCTATTAACTTTACGGTACAATAAATTGTTCACCAAAACAAGGGGGCAAGAATTCCAAATTAGGAATAACTGACAAGGGGTAGATCCTCCCCGCCGTTGGTCTTAGTATTTAATAGAAGGAGTTACCATGTCCACTCATATTGCGGCAAAACCTGGGGATATCGCCGAGACGATTCTGCTGCCCGGAGACCCCCTGCGGGCCAAGTTTATCGCGGAAAATTTCCTGGAGAAGCCGGTTCAGTACACCGGGGTGCGGAATATGTTTGGGTATACCGGAATCTACAAGGGGAAACGGGTATCCGTACAGGGGACAGGGATGGGGATTCCTTCAATTTCTATCTACGTTAATGAGCTGTTTCGGGATTACAATGTCCGCCGGGCCATACGCATCGGGACGGCGGGGGCCATAGTACCGGAACTTAAGCTCCGGGATCTGGTTATAGCCATGTCGGCGTCCACCGATTCGGGGGCCAACAGCATCCGCTTTGGGGGGAGAAACTTCGCCCCCACCGCAGCCTTCAGTCTCCTTAAGACCGCCTACGACACGGCAGTTGCCAAGGGTTGGCAGCCTAAGGTGGGACCCATTGTTTCATCGGATATGTTTTATACCGAGGACCCGGAAGAATGGAAGCTCTGGGCAAAATTCGGCGTTATGGCGGTGGAAATGGAGACGGCGGAACTCTACACCCTGGCGGCCAAATACGGCCGGGAAGCCCTGGCATTGCTAACCATCTCGGACAGCCTGGTCTCAGGTGAGACGACCAGCGCCGAGGAACGGCAAACCGCCTTTACCAGGATGATGGAGGTAGCCTTGGAAACGGCTATCTCCTGAGGCAGATATGGCTATCAACAAGGCCATGCGGGCGGCGCTCAAAACTATTGCTTACCTGAACCTGAATGTGGATATCAAAAAAAGCTATAAGGTTGAACGGCATTTTGAAAACCTGGGCGCCCGGTTACGCCCCATACCGGCGGAATACTCCGTCTGGGACCACGTTGTCAGCTCCGGGGATTACGAGATACCGGTACGGGTTTTCCTGCCAAAAAAAGGGAAGCCCCGGCGGCTCCTGCTGTTTTTCCACGGCGGCGGCTGGGTTCTGGGGAGCATTGAAAGCTATACCGAGATGTGTACCCGTTTGGCAGGGGCCACTTCCAGTATCGTGGTTTCCGTAGATTACCGGCTTGCCCCGGAATACAAGTTCCCCACCGCTCCGGAGGATTGCTACGCCGTGGCCCGGGAACTGTTTATGGGAAATAGTCTTTTGAACGTGAACCCTGCCAATATAACTATCATCGGTGACAGCGCCGGGGGAAATCTTGCAGCGGCGGTTTCCCTCATGGCCCGGGACCGGGGGGAGTTTCTGCCGCCCCGCCAAATACTGATCTACCCCGCCACCGCCGCGGACCACAGCGAAAATTCACCCTTTGAGTCCATACGGACCAACGGATACGATTATCTTTTAACTTCAAAAAGAGTTGAGGATATGCTAGAATTGTATAAGGGCTCCGGGGCGGATTCGGTGAACCCCTACTTTGCCCCCCTGGAAGCGTCGGATTTGAGCCGTCAGCCCAGGACCTTGATTATCACCGCCGAGTATTGCCCCCTCCGGGATGAGGGGGAATTTTATGGAAAGAGGCTGGAAACAGCGGGGAATCAGGTGGAAGTTTACCGGATGAAGGATGCCTTCCACGCATATATGATGCTGCCCCCCCGTTTTGTCCATGTAAAAAAGACCTACGAATTGATCAACAACTTTTTGGATAATTAGGGGGCCCCGTGTATTCCGCCAAATGGCACCGGCTTGATAATGCTGCAAAGATCTTTCCCCCCAGCACCACCAAGGATGATACCAAGGTTTTTCGTTTCTGCTGCGAACTCCATGAGGATGTGGACGCAGAAACTCTGCAGCGTGCCCTCAATACCAGCCTTGAACAATTCCCCTTTTACCGCTTCATCATACGCAGGGGCTTCTTTTGGTACTACTTTGAAAAAAGCGATATACAACCCCAGGTACGGGAGGAATATAAGCCCCCCTGCGCCCCCCTGTACGATGTAAACCGGGCAAATCTGCTTTTTGAGCTGAACTTTTACAGAAAACGTATTAACCTTGAACTCTACCATGCCCTGTCCGATGGGATGGGAGCCTTACAGTTTCTCAAAACCATTGTCTATTACTATCTTCTTGAAAAGTACCGGGGAATTATTGATAACAATATCCGCCTGGAAGATAATAACGCTTCGAATGAACAAAGAAGCGGGGATGCCTTTGATAAATACTATTCAAAGGAGAAATCCGTTAAAATACCCAAACTGCCCCATGCCTACCGTATCAAGGGCGAACGGCTTCCCGAATCCCGGCTTGGCATTATTGAGGGGCATATTTCTGCCGCAGCGTTACTGCAAAAAACCCATGAATACCATGCCACCATGGGAGAATTTCTTTCCGCCCTGCTTATTTGTTCCATCCACGACGGTATGAAAGTTCGGGATGAAAACCGGCCGGTCTCCCTCACTATTCCTGTGGATCTGCGGCGCTATTTTGCCACCCCCACGGCGCGGAATTTTTTCAGCGTCATCAATGTGTCCCATAATTTTGCCGTCCAGGGAAAAAATTTCGAGGATGTCCTGGCCCAGGTACGGCTTTCCTTTAAGGCCCAGTTAGGGCCGGAAAAAATCTATGAACGGCTGAACCAGCTAAGCTCTTTGGAACATGCCCTGCCTATCAAGGTGGTTCCCCTGGCGGTAAAGGTTCCGGTTCTCAAGAATGCTGCATGGAAGGCGGAGAAGGAGGACAGCGCAGCCTTTTCCAATATCGGAAAAATCACCATGCCCGCGGAAATGACCCCCCATATACGCTCATTCTGCATGACCACCTGCACGAAACGTCATCAGGTGTGTATAACATCCTTTGAGGATAACCTGGTTATCAGTTTTTCATCCCCCTTTATAAGCAGTGATGTTCAGAGGGCCTTTTTTCGTACCCTCAGCAGCTTCGGTTTGGATATTGAAATTGTGTCCAACACGGAAGAACTTGGAGCGCCCCATGTTGTTTTGTCATAAATGCAGGGTTAGGGTTGGGGGAAGTCCCCGCCGCTGCCCCCTCTGTCAGGGGGAACTGTCCGGGGAAGCCGAACCTGGTCTGGACGTGTTCCCGGAAATCCCCATCCTGCCGGTTCCCAACAAGCGGCTCATCAGCTTTATTGCCTTTGGTACCATCGCTGTGGCGGTTATAACCGTGGCGATCAATATTGCTATCCCCTCGGGGGGTGTATGGTGGTCCCTCTTTGTCATTGCGGGACTGGGCAGCCTCTGGCTTTCCTTTCTGGTCATCAATAACCAATGGTGGAATATTCCAAAAATAATTTTTCTGCAGCTCCTGGTTATTTCGGTTATGGTTCTCCTCTGGGATTTTTTTACGGGTTTTTATAAATGGTCATTGAACTTTGTTATCCCCACCCTCTTTAGCTGTTCCATGATAGCCCTGGCGGTATTTGCCAAGGTCCGCAGACTAAAGGTAGAGGATTATATCATATTTTTAGGCATCATCAGCGTGATCAGTATTTTTTCTTTGCTGCTCATCATTTTTCATGTGGTTACCATTGTTTATCCCGCAGTAATCTGCTTTGCCCTTTCCCTTATTTCCCTGGCCTTCCTGCTGGTCTTTGAGGGCAGAGCCCTCTGGGAAGAATTACAGCGGCGGATGCACCTGTAGAAAGCATAATGTAAACGATTACATTTTTCTCTTGACAAATTGCTCTTTCGGCTTGATTATAATAGTACAATATGGGAGGTTACTATGCTTATTGGTATTGATCCGGTTATCAGCCCCGAACTTTTGGATGCCCTGTTCCGTATGGGTCACGGGGATGAGCTTATCCTGGCGGACGCTTTTTTCCCCGGAGATTCCTGTAATTCCCGGGTGATCCGGGCGGATGGTATCAGAATTCCCGCTTTGCTGGACGGGATCCTGGCCCTGATGAATCTGGACTACGCAGTACCCCATCCGGTGATGATGATGCAGGTCATGCCTGGGGATACCCTGGATCTTGGGGTGGAAAAATCATATCAGGCGGTAATTGACCGGCATTGGCCCGGAACTCCCCCGGTTGAGCGGATTGAACGGTTTGCCTTCTATGAGCGGACCAAAAAAGCCTTTGCAGTGGTCATGACCGGCGAAACCGTAAAATATGGGAATATAATTCTAAAGAAAGGGGTTATCCCCCTGGATAAGAAGCTGTAAAAGGGTGTATTGGACCTTCAAATGAAAGGGCAGACCATACGGGATGTTGCCGCAGCCGCTGGGGTCTCCACTGCCACGGTATCCCGGGCTCTTGCCCCGGACAGTACCGGCCAAGTGTCCGAAAAAACCCGGTTACGGGTCTCTTTGGCGGTGAAAAAACTAGGATACCGGCCTAACCATACAGCCCGGAGCCTTAAAACCCGGTCTACCAGGACGGTAGCGATCATTGCCCCGGAACTGGCCAACGATTTTTTCATGGATCTGGCGGAAGGGATTGAACGGGTACTGGATGCCCAGGGCTATACCATGCTTATCGCCTCTTCGGCAAATTCCGTGGAGGAAGAGCAGAAGCGGACCTCCCTACTGGCGGATCGTATGGTGGATGGTATGGTGGTTATCCCCGCGGGCGCCCAGGGGAAACACCTAAAGGTGATCGCCCGGCGGGGATTCCCCTTGGTACTGGTGGATAGGCTGGTGGAAGGGATCGATCTGGATGCGGTGCTTTCGGATAACGACGGAGGCGCATTTGACCTTACCCAGCGTCTCCTTTCCGATGGGTTTAAACGTATCGTTTTTGTCGGGGGGAATAGCGTCATTTCCACCGCCCGGGAGCGCTTTTCCGGTTTTTCCCGGGCGCTGGGGGAGGCGGGAATCCGGTCTGAACCGGAGTGGATACGTCTGACCGGCATGGGGGTAGAGGATGGGTACCAGGGTATGGATACCATTCTCAAGTCCCCGCAAACCTTGGAAGCCCTGGTGGCAGTGAACAGTTTGGTTCACCTGGGGATGGAGCGGAGGCTTCTGGAATGGGTCCGTGAAGGGCGGAAGCTTCCACCGGTGGTTATAGCCGCTTTTGATGAGACGCGGTATACCCCATTTTTACCGGCCTGCCGGTATACGGCGGCCCAGGATGCGGTAAGCATTGGAGAAAAGGCGGGACAGCGTATCCTTGAACGGATTAGTCTGAAAAAACAAAACCGGAAAACCGGGAGCCGGATCATCCGAATCCCGGTAACTATTATTCGTCATTAAGGGGCGGATTTTTCCACCCCATAAGTTTACAGGAGGCAAAGAATGGCTGATATATCCAGTCTCAAGTTGAATCCCCCGGAGAACCGTTACCGGGGAGCGCTGCCGAAAATCGGCATACGGCCGACCATCGATGGCCGGCGCCGAGGGGTGCGGGAATCCCTCGAGGTGGTAACCATGGACTTAGCTAAAGCGGCGGCTAAACTCATCACCGAAAACCTTAGGCACCCCAACGGGCAGCCCATCCAGTGTGTAATCGCCGATTCCACCATCGGTGGCGTGGCCGAAGCTGCTGCCTGCCAGGATAAGTTTTCCCGGGAAAACGTCCAGGTCACCCTGACCGTATCCCCCTGTTGGTGCTACGGCTCGGAAACCATGGACATGGATCCCACCACCATTAAGGCAGTATGGGGCTTCAACGGTACCGACCGGCCCGGCGCGGTATACCTGGCGGCGGTTCTGGCCGCCCACAACCAGAAGGGACTCCCCGCCTTTGGTATCTACGGCAGGGATGTGATGGACTTTGCGGACGCCGCCAAGATCCCCAATGATGTGAAGGACAAGATCCTCAGCTTTATAAAATCCGGCCTGGCCGCCGCCTGGATGCGTGGCAAGAGCTATCTATCCATCGGCTCGGTAGCCATGGGTATCGCCGGTTCCATCAGCAACGCCGATTTCTTCCAGGAATACCTGGGGATGCGAAATGAATACGTGGATATGTCCGAACTGGTACGGCGTTTTGAAGAGAAGATCTACTCCGAAGTTGAGTACAAACGGGCCTTGGCCTGGACTCTGGAAAACTGTAAGGTAGGGCCGGACAATAATCCTGCCGAAGAACAGCATAGCCAAAAACAAAAGGACGAAACCTGGAAGACCTGCGTAAAAATGGCCCTTATCGTTCGGGACCTCATGGTTGGAAACCCGGACCTGCGCCGGAAGAAGCTGGACGAGGAAGCCCTGGGGCATAACGCCATCCTGGCGGGTTTCCAGGGTCAGCGCCAGTGGACCGACCATTTCCCCAACGGAGACTTCATGGAAGTTATCCTCAACTCATCCTTTGACTGGAACGGCATCCGCTCCCCCTATGTGGTGGCCACAGAGAATGACGGCCTCAACGGGGTGTCCATGCTCTTCGGCTACCTCCTTACAGGCCAGGCTCAGGTCTTCTCGGATGTGCGGACCTACTGGAGCCCTGCGGCTATAGAGCGGGTCACCGGCTGGAAACCCGAAGGCGGGGCGGCCAATGGCCTTATCCACCTGATCAACTCCGGTTCCGCCGCCATCGACGGTACGGGCAAGCAGCGGAAGGACGGGAAAGCCGCCTGGAAGCCCTTCTGGGAGATAAGCCCCGAAGAAGCCGGCGCCTGTCTGGATGCGGTAAGCTGGCGCTACGGCAGCCTGGGCTATTTCCGGGGCGGCGGCTATTCCTCGGACTTCATCAGCGAAGGGGGCATGCCCGTAACCATGACCCGGCTTAACCTGGTCAAGGGCCTGGGTCCGGTACTGCAGATTGCCGAAGGCTTTACGGTAACCATTCCGGATCATGTCCACGACAAGCTGGACCTCCGCACCGATCCCACCTGGCCAACCACCTGGTTTGCCCCGAGGGTCACCGGGGAAGAAGGCCCCTTCAAGGACGTCTATTCGGTAATGAACAACTGGGGCGCCAACCACGGGGCGGTTTCTTACGGCCACAACGGTGCGGACCTTATCACCCTGGCGAGCATACTCCGGATCCCCGTGTGTATGCACAATGTGACCGAGGACCGGATCTACCGGCCCAGTTACTGGAATGCCTTTGGTATGGATAAGGAAGGGTCCGACTACCGGGCTTGTACGGCGCTGGGGCCTCTTTATAAGTAAAGTAATGTACTAATCGCATATACGGGCAGGGGGAGGAGAGTGCCTGTCCTCACACGCATGTAGAACCCACCTCCGGAGCCCCGCAAGCGGGTCTCCTCCGGCGGTGAATTCCATATGTGTTCGGGCAGTCACTCCCCTCCCCCTGCCCGCCGGTGTTTAGTATATGTTTTCCATAGCAACTCACATCGCTAAACGGACCACCCTGTTCCCCATCCAGCACAACTTGGTAAACGGAGTGGGCAGCATCAATCCCCTATCATTTCGTAAAGCGTTATTTGGTGAACGAAGTGAAATCCCTTACGAACCGGCGTTTTTTCGATCAAGTTGGTTTCTCTTCGTTCCCGGCCGCCTTGCTTTTTTTATAATTGAGCTGGTTTCAAAAAAATACTTTTTCGTGAATTTTCCGTAAAAAACACTATTTTCTCTTGCGTTTTTTGTCGATAACAAGTATAATTACGGAGAGTACAATATGATTGTTGAATTCAGTATAGAAAACTTCAAGTCTTTCAAAGATAAACAAACATTTTCGCTCGTGTCAACAAAAAACAAAGAATTGATAGCTGAAAACACCTTTGAAGTCACTAAAGATGTGCGCCTCTTACGGAGCGCGGTGATTTATGGGGCAAATGCCAGCGGCAAATCCAACTTCTTCGAGGCATTGACCTTTTTTTTGGATTTTGCGGTTAATTCAGGCCCGTCTCAGCAAGCGGGTAATGCCATAGAAGATGTCCATCCATTCTTATTCTCAAAACAAACGATGAAAAAACCATCCGCATTTGAATTGCTGTTTTTCCTAAAAAACCGAGAGGGCAAACCAATACGATACCGATATGGATTTACGGTTAATCAGGATAAAGTGTACATGGAATATCTTTTTGCCATTCTTAATGTACAGGAAGTTGAACTTTTTACCCGGGAAGGCCAGGAGATTAAATGCAGCTCTCAACATTTTGCCGAAGGTGAAGCAGCAGTAAAGATAACCAGAGAGAACGCCTCGTTTCTCTCTGTTTGCGCTCAAATTAACGGAGCATTGGCAAAGGAACTTGTGCTGTTTTTTCAGTTTTTTTCTATAGGGCTAAACAACAAAAGAGCACAAACACTCTCTAAGCTTGATGATCCAAAATACCGGGCGCGTGTCGTCGATTTTCTTCGATGCGCAGATATTCAAATTATCGATATAAATAGTAAAGATGTTTCTTCCTTGTATCGAGTTCGTACTTCAAGCGGTGCCATTGAAACAAGGCAGCGTATGCAAAAAAAGGCTTCCTATAGCCACACATTCTATGATAATGAAGAGGCTACATCAACAGTTGACTTTGATGAGGAGAACGAGTCGCTGGGGACAAGAAAACTTTTTCAATTTGCCGCTTTGCTCCTTGAATCGTTGGATAATGGATTTCCTGTGTTCATTGATGAGTTTGATTCTTCCCTGCATCCGCTTATCCTGGAATCAATTTTAAAACTATTCCATTCACCAAAAACCAATCCCGGCAATGGGCAGCTTGTTATTTCCTGCCATGCAGTACATATTATGAAGAAGGACCTTTTTCGCCGTGACCAGATTTGGTTTTGTGAAAAAAATCCCTACGGTGCAACCGAAATCTATTCACTGGTTGAGTATAAAGAGCCGGGAACCCATGAGTCAGTCAGAAATGACGCCGCTTTTGATAAAAACTACTTAAAAGGAAAATACGGCGGCATACCCTATATTAACGAAATCAATATGCAGCTGGCGGATAACAGCCATGGGACATGATAAACTATTTCAAAAAAGGGCAGCCGAGCTGCGCCGTGCAGAAAGCACCCGGCAACCCCGTATAATACTTATTGTCTGCGAGGGGGAAAAGACCGAACCAAACTATTTTAAGGCATTTCCTGAAAACCCCCGCGTTTATGATGAAATTGACATACAAGGGACAGGATATAATACAATATCTTTGGTAAAAAAAGCGACAGAGTTAAAAAGTGAGGCGCAGAAAAAGCATCAGCCCTATCAGGAAGTGTGGTGTGTATTTGACCGCGACTCCTTTCCATTGGAGTCTTTTAATGAAGCTCTTGCATTGGCAAGACGCGAAAACATACGCTGCGCATATTCAAATGAAGCCTTTGAAATATGGTATTTGCTTCATTTTAATTACTGTGACACTGCATTTTCCCGTACTCAATACAAAGAAAAATTAACAGACGCATTAGGTACGAAATATTTGAAAAACGACTTAAAAATGTACGAACGGCTGCAAGATAAACAGGAAACAGCGATTCGAAATGCAAATAAACTTTATACTATTCAATGTACAAAAGCAACCAAGGATCAAAATCCGGTAACAACGGTTTTTGAACTGGTTGAAAAGTTACGTTACTAATCGCAAAATCGGGCAGGGGGAGGAGAGTGCCTGTCCTCACACGCATGTAGAACCCACCTCCGGAGCCCCGCAAGCGGGTCTCCTCCGGCGGTGAATTCCATATGTGTTCGGGCAGTCACTCCCCTCCCCCTGCCCGCCGGTGTTTAGTATATGTTTTCCATAGCAACTCACATCGCTAAATGGAGTGGGTGGTGTTAATTGCATATCATTGCTCATAAAAAAACCCGGGCTATTACTAAACCGGGCTAAATAACATTATTTTTTTAATGCTTCATTTTTTGAAAATACAAGTATATTCAATTTTCCAATGTTTCGTTAATAAGATTGGTTAAAGAAATAGTTGCATTTCCATATCATTTCGTAAAGCACATTTGGTGAACGAAGTGAAACCCCCTACGTTTCGTATAGCGCAATTTGGTAAACAGAGTGGGCAACATAATCTCCTATCATTTCGTAAAGCGCAATTCGGTGGGCGGAGTGAAACCCCTGCGAACCGGCGCCGGTGGGGCGGGGGAGCCACAGCGCGGGATATTCTGGAATTCTCCGCCAGAGGAGACCCGCTTGCGGGGCTCCGGAGGTGGGTTCAACAGGCATCCCGCGATGGGGCTTCCCCGCCCCACCGGCGTTTTTTCGATCAAGTTGGTTTCTCTTCGGCCCCCCAATACCGATAAAGGCCGCAGAACCGTCCATAAGCCTCTTCCCAAACCTCCTTGTCCTGTGGCATGAAAACTTCGCTTTCAAAAGAATTTTTAATAATTTCACTGCGTTGATCCGCGCCCTTTACCTCCCCCAGAGCTTCCAACTGGATAAGGATATTCCCAACCGCCGTTGCCTCCGCAGGACCGGTAATGACCGGTAAATTCAGCGCATTGGCGGCGAACTGGTTGAGCAAACGGTTCCTGACACCACCGCCTACCACGTACATCGCTTCCTGACGATTCATGTAGGGTTTGAACATATCGAAGGCCTGCCGGTATTTTAACGCCAGGCTTTCCAGAATACACCGGACAACTTGCCCTGGTTTTTCCGGGACCGGCTGGGCGGTCCGTTGACAATATTCGCGGATAAGCCGCGGATAGTCGCCTGTTTTCTCAAAATCATCGGGCCGGATCAGACTCTGAAGCGGCTTTTCCACAAGCGCCATAGCATCAAGATCATCGTAGGAATACTGTTCACCCGTGTTACCCCACTGTCTATGACATTCCTGCAATATCCAAAGCCCGGAAATATTCACCGTGGGACGATAGGTTCCATCCCAACTGCCTTCATTGGATATTCTGCAGGATAGGATCTTTTCATCCTCCAATAATTTAGATGAACAGAAGCCCATCAAAGACCATGTCCCGCTGGAGATGAAAATAAACTCCTTGCTCCGGGCAGGTGCGGCTAAGGCGGCGCTGGCGGTATCATGACCCGCCACAGAAATAACCTTCAGATCCCGGCGGCCCGTCTCCCGGATCACATCGGCGCTGAGTGGACCAAGAATCTCTCCGGCATAACCAACCGGAGTAAACCATGTTTTAGGGATATCCAGTTTATCCAACAGCGATTCTGCCCAGCATTTCTTTTTCAAATTAAAAAGTTGTGAGGTTGCGGATGTGGTATATTCACTGTGCTTAATACCGGTAAGAAAATATTCTATCAGATTCGGCATCATCAGCAAAGTGTCCACCGATTCCAAAGATTCTTGTCCGTATTTCTTCATGTAATAGAGTTTAAATGGAGGATTGATTTCCCAGTTTAATAGATAGGTTTGATAAAAAAGCCAGCTTTCACTGCCAATACGGGTCATCGCTTCCGCCATGTTTTCTATGCTGAACGCATCATCACGGTAGCTCCTTGGATTAGAAATCAGGCCACCGGTCTTGTCCAGGAGCCCAAAGTCCACGCCCCAAGTATCGATCCCGATACTCTCCGGAACGGGATCACAGACACAAATCCCCTGTTTGACATTGTCGATTAAACGCAGCACATCCCAATAGGCGCGTCCGCCCATCAGGTTAAATGAATTGGAAAATCGATTAATTTCCCGCAGATGAATCCTGCTGCCATCATAGTCAGCAAGAATTCCCCGGCCATTGCTTGCCCCTAAATCAAAAGCTAAAACTTCGCGCTTTTTCATTTTGAAGTCCCCTCATATAACAAAGTATCAGGTAAAACGCGCCACGAGTTCATCAAGACATATGCCATCCTCGGGAATCCATTGCCGCCAATAGGAAACGGATTCCCGTGCATCCGCCATAAAATCCCGCATAATTGCTGCGGTATCTACAAACAATTCCAAGGTCATATAAATTTTTTCACACCCTCCGGATACTGATGAGGTGAATACATCTGTTTTATGCTGATGTTTTCGCAGCCGATGGCGACTGCATATTGGTTCACCTCAATAAGACCCTGTTCCAAAACGTCAATCGCTTCCCGGTATAAAACAGCATTCTGCAGCGCAGTGTGGACAAAGGCATGGGCAAAAAATATCAGACCAGCGCCTAACTGCGCCGCCGCAGCAACCATGGGTTTAAACCAATGGTCAAGCATGCGCCTGCGAACCCGGGGATCCGTATGGGTAAGCCCCAAGGTAGTGTAGGTACCATGGCCGGAATACAGATTTGCCACCCGAACGCCCGTGGCAGCCTGGGCTCTCTGAACTTCCTCCACCCAACTCACAAGGTATTCCGGTCCCATAAACAAGGGATCCAGTTCGGTATCGGCGCTGGCTTCCACATACCCTATCCCCAATTGAGCGATAAGCTCACACCATTCTTTTGGCCGGGTCCACCGCTTACACGCAAAACAGTTGTCAATCGCCAGATAAATTCTGGGATAAGCCATGTTGTTTTTTCAACTCCCCATCACATCTATTCATTCTTGACATTACCCCCGGTTGAGCATAGGGTTGCTGAGTTTATTCCACAGAACCCCCAGGATGTGCTATCTTCAACAATCATTGAACTTGCCGATAAAACAAAATCAAGCTATGCAACTATTAACCGGTTAATAAATCATATCGGGTTTTCCGGATTTAGGGAACTAAAAAAATACCTCTATCAGGATATTATCACCCAAAATATGGTCGATTTTAGTCAAAATTCCCTTGATTTCCTCGACGTGATAAGCCTATCTCAAGGGTCAACCACGGAAGAAATCTGTTAAAATATTTTCAATTTATCTTCAAAGGTGCTTGATGAAAGCTACAATATTGTTTCAATAGACGCTATTGAATGCGGATAGGAATATACCCTATGAAAAAATTAGTTACGCAATTGGCAATATGATTGTTTAGGATATCGTTACTTTGACTTTTCGGAATCGGCGGATTGTTTTGTTTTGACAAAAATTTCTGAAGAATGTTTGCCCATTTTTACACAGCAAACCATGTACAGGGCATCGATGATGAATATTTGTCCGATGACCAGGGGCATATCAATATTCATGAATTGGCTTAAATTCCGGGGAGTGGTAAAGAGATTGTCCGTTGAAATTTGGGACAGAGGTTTTCAGGAGAGTATTATTATAGAAGATACTATTAAAACCTATGAGGACCCAGCCCCCCCCATTCCACCTAGCGCAACTTACAACGAAGTTCCCCGCGCAATTGGGTACGGAGTTAATCCCATATCATTTCGTAAAGCGCAATCCGGTGAACGAAGTGAAACCCTTGCGAACCGGCGTTTTTTCGATCAGGTTGGTTTCTCTTCGTTCCCTAATCCCAGAGATCCTCCCAGCCCTTAGCCCCCTCCCAGAGAAACACCTGCCCCTTTATGAGGCGGCATTTTTTATCCGCCCGGGCAATGGCGGCCATCTCGGCATCCGTCAGGGGATCCTCGGTGACACAGCGCAGGTTGGCAAGGTAGTTCTTTTCATGGACCGATAGGGGTATGGGGACCTGACCACGCTGGGCAGCCCACTTCAGGCAGACCAGCGCGGGGTGTATCCCGTGGGCTTTGGCGGCAGCGGCTACTTCGGGGATTTCCGTGTCCACCACATCCCCGGGGGCCTTGTCTCGATCCGGCCGGTTTGGGGAACCCAGGGGGCAGAAACCGATTACCAGAATATTTCGGTCTACACAGTATTGGTACAACTCAGGCTGCTGAAAAGCCGGGTGCATCTCCATCTCGATCATCGCCGGCTGTATCCGGCAGAGTGGAAGTACCGCTTCAAGCTTCGGGATGGTCATGTTGGACATGCCGATATGCCGGGCAAGTCCCAGGTCAACAATTTTTTCCATCTGCCGCCAGGCGCCCATGAAACGCTCCGCCGAGAAGGGGACCGAGTCGGGGTTACGGGCGTCGCCGTCGCACCCCGGGGCGTGGTAATTGGGGAAGGGCCAATGCACCATATAAGAATCCAAATAGTCCAGCTTAAGATCCCGCAATGACCTTGCAAGGGAAAGGAGTACATTCCCTTTGCCATGCATATCGTTCCAGACCTTGGAATTGATAAAAAGTTCTTCCCGCTTCACCACACCAGACTTGAAGGCGTCATCAAATACTTCACCGATACGATCCTCGTTGCCGTAGACCGCAGCGCAGTCGAAGAGCCGGTAACCGGCGCGGATAGCCCCATCCACGGCGGCGGCAACTTCCGCAGGGGGATACCGGTCGGAACCAAAGGTTCCAAGACCTATGCAAGGAATCTCCTGTCCGGAAGCCAGGGTCCGTTTGGGGACCAGTTTGGGATCGATAAAACCGGCCATATTATTTCAGCTCCTCATCGGCGCAGATAGCAACCTTGCCGCAGTTTCCATCCGCCATGAGTTTGTAGGCATCCGAAGCTTTGTCCAGGGGGAAACGGTGGGTCACCAGAAGATCCGGGTGCAGGTTCCAGCGAACCAGTTCTTCCACCAGATTTTCCATGAGCCAGATACTAGTTACCCAGCTGCCGTAGATGGTTTTCTGATCATGCAGAATATCCGGGCTGGGGTTAAAGTGCACCGTTCCGCCTTCCCCCACCAGAGCTATCTTCCCCCACTGCCGGGTAGCCCGTATGGCGGTGACCCGTCCGGGATCGCTGGCGGAGGCGTCAAAGGCCCGCTCCACACCCTTGCCATTGGTCAGCGCTTTAATTTCATCAACATTACTATCCGCGGGGGTCAATACCGTATCCGCCAGGCCGAGTTTTTTTGCCAGCTCTATCCGTACCGGGTTTCCCTCAATACCGTAGAGTTTATTGGCCCCCATGGCGCGGCAGAGCATCAGGGCTGCCAGACCCACCGGGCCCAAACCGACCACCAGTACCGCATCGTTGCCGGAAACCCCCACCTTGGTGATGGCCTCGTAGACCGTGCCGAATCCACAGGCCACCTGGGCGCCGTCGGCATAGCTCAGGGAATCCGGGAGTTCCACCAGATCCTTTTCGTCGCAGAGAATGTATTCCGCCATACCGCCGTCCCGCTGCCAGCCATAGGCCGCCCGGAGGGGGGAGGAACAGGAGATCATGTAGCCCATGCGGCAGTCGTGGCAGACCCCGCATCCTGAGATATGGTACACAATGACCCGGGCGCCCTTCTTGAAGCGCCTGATCCCGGGACCCTCTTCCACTACCTGCCCGCAGGGTTCATGCCCGGCGATGACATTTTGGTATCCCTCGGGCCCCTTGCCGACATGTTCGCGGTAAATGGCACGGATATCGCTGCCGCAGATGGTACAGGCCTTCATCTTAACCAGAACCTGCCCGTGTCCGGGCTTGGGAATGGGAACATCCTTCAAAACTACCGTACTGTTTCCAGGGAGATAGGCTCCCTTCATGGTTCCTTCCATAAATAGCCTCCGGTTTATGCAAATTTAAACGCTACGCGCGTTTGGCGTATTTCTTCATATCAAAGAAAACCGCTACAATTATTATAGATCCTTTTACCAATAATTGGTAATAGGAATCGATGGACAGGAAGCTCATTCCGTAGTTGATAAGACCCATGGTGAATACCCCGATGATCATGCCCCCCACGGTACCCACGCCGCCGTTCTGGGACACGCCGCCCACGGTAACCGCAGCAATGGCGTCAAGCTCCATGCCGTTTGCCGTTAGAGCGTTGGCCAATCCAAGCCGTCCCGCCTGAAGCACCCCGGCGCAGCCGTAGAGGAGCCCCGCATAAAGATACACGCAGAGGAGATCCCGCTCCACGTTGATCCCCGAAACACGGGCCGCCTGGGCGTTACCCCCAATGGCGTAGAAGTTCGTCCCCTGCCGGGTATGCTTGAGCAGCACCCACACAATAACGGTGATAATCACCACATAGATGCCGAGGTAGGGAATCGAAAATGTTACCGGGCCGATAGAAGTCTGGGCCAACGCCTTAAACTGGGGTGTCAGGGAACCTACAATGGCAGCTCTTGTGTAGATAAGCTGAATACCCCGGGCAATGGACATGGTTCCCAGGGTGGCGATGAAGGGGGGCAGTTTCCCGTAGGCCACCAGCACCCCGTTAAAAGCGCCGAATAAGCCGCCCGCCAAAATGCCCGCCAAAATGGGGACCAGCAGCGGAAAACTATGGCCGAAGTACAGCGCCGATTCATAGGTGGGAATCTGGGCAAAGGAGGCCGCCACCGAAGCGGTAAGGCAAACCACATAGCCGATGGAAAGATCGATCCCCTTGGTGATGATGATCATCCCAACCCCCAGGGACGCAAAGGCCCTGACCGATTCGGCGATGATAAGGGTCTTAATTGAAGGCCAGGTCAAAGCCTGGCCCCGGGTAAGAATTGCCAGAATAAAAACCAGCGCCACAAAGGTAACAAAGGTTGTATACTTACTGACAATCTGCTTTATTTTAATTTCCTTCATATTTTTCCCCCGTCAATATTTGTTTTGCATCAAGATTTTAAGCAAACTGTGTGGCGTAACGCATGATCGCTTCCTGGGTTGCATCCTGTTTATCCAGGGTCCCCGTGTGCCGGCCTGCGCAGAGTACCATTACCCGGTGACTCATACCGATAAGCTCCGGCATTTCGCTGGACACCATGATGATGGCCTTACCCTGTTTTACCAGTTCCGCCATGATGGTGTAGATTTCGTACTTGGCCCCCACGTCGATACCCCGGGTAGGTTCATCCATGATGAGTATCTCCGGCAGGGTCATAAGCCAGCGGCTGAGTATCACCTTCTGCTGATTCCCGCCGGAAAGATTCTGGATCAGGGTACCCATGGTGGGGGTCTTGGTTCTCAGCTGCGAGTTCTGGGTTGAAGCCAGGGCGCTTAATTTTTTATGATTCAGGAGGCCGATCTTCGTTTTATAGTTTCCCAGGGATGCAACAGTAGTATTAACGGTAACATCCAGCAGCGGGAAAATACCGGAACTGCGCCGGTCTTCGGTTATCATTCCTATCCCTGCCTGGATAGAAGCCTGGGGACTGATTTTTTTCAAGGGCTTCCCGTTTACCAGAATTTCCCCCTCAGCCACGGAGCGGACCCCGAAGATGGCTTCCACTAATTCGGTACGCTGAGCTCCCACCAGTCCCCCCAGCCCCAGGATCTCCCCTTTGCGGAGCTCGAAGCTGATGTTCTTAAAAGACCGGGGATTAGCGGCGCTCAGGTTCCGTACCTCAAGACACACTTCCCCAATGGTGGATTCCACCGGGGGGAAGCGATGGGTAATATCCCGGCCTACCATGAGGGTAATCAGTTTGTTGTTATCAATCTCGGATATCGGATAGGTACCGATTACCTTACCGTCCCGCATGACTGTAACGGAATCGGCAATCTGGAAGATCTCTTCCATTTTGTGGGAAATATATATGATAGCCACGCCCTTTGCCCGGAGGTCCCGGATAATTTCAAAGAGGTGGGCCACTTCATTCTCGGTTAAAGAGCTGGTGGGCTCGTCCATCACCACGATGGATGCGTTGTAAGAGACCGCCTTGGCGATTTCGCAGCCCTGCTGTTGGCTGATAGAAAGACTGCTCATCTTTGCGGCGGGATCAAAATCAAAATTAAGTCCCTTAAGCAGTTCCCGGGTATCGTAGATCATTTTTTTATGATCGATCAAGTGAAGCCCGGTCACGGGTTCCCGGCCAAGCCAGATATTCTGCGCCACAGAGCGTTCAGGCACGTTGGACAATTCCTGGTGGATCATGGAAACCCCAACGTCCATGGCATCGGCGGCGCTGTTAAAGCGGCATTCGTTTCCCTTAAGGATTATCTTTCCACCGTCCAACTTATAGATGCCAAAGAGACACTTCATCAAAGTGGATTTGCCGGCGCCGTTTTCCCCCATCAGGGCGTGGACCGTTCCCGGCTTTACCTGAAAATCCACATTGTCTAAAGCCAGGACCCCCGGAAATTGCTTGACGATCCCGAGCATTTCAAGGACATAGGCTGATTCCGCCATGACTGCTCCATCACATTAATTAAAATGAGAACCACTCAGGATCTTAGCCGGAAGGACTAAAACCCTTTTGTGGTTCTTTTTACAACTCGACTATGAGCGTTCCTTATTTAGGAGCGTTCGCCTTGTAATAATCCGAAGCCTTGTCTACCGGTACAAAGGGGACCAGGTAACACTGCCCAATGATGGCGGCGTCGTTGGCCGGGGTTTCATCAATGGGGGTGGTCGCCGCAGGAGTTCCGCCGGCAGGATTGCCCGGTTTGTAAGTACCGGCAGCTACCTGATAGACCACATCAAAGGCCGCTGCTGACTGACCAACCGCATCCTGTAAAACCGTGGCGTAGAGTTTATTCTCGCTCATGGAGTTGATGGCATCCTGGGTGGCGTCAATACCGAGCACCGGAACGGTGAGAGTGGTACCATCGCTGAAATCGGTCTTGGTAAAGCCGTTCTGGATGAGAGATTCTACGGCGCCCAGGGCCATACCGTCGTTCTGGGCGGCCACTACGTTGAACTTGCCGCGATAGGCGCCGATCCAGGCGTCCATCTTCTGCTGGGATTGGTCGGGGGTCCAGTTAGCGGTGTCCCGGGCTATCACGTTAACGGTGTATCCCCGGGTCTTGAGTTCCGCCATAAGGCCCGCTTCCCGGTTGATCTGGGCGGGATGGCCCAACTGACCCAGGATGAGGAGCATATTTACCGCTTTGCCCGGGGCCTTATCCGGATATTTGTCAAAATAATCCGCAATAAGCTCGCCCTGGTAGCGTCCGGCCACAAATTCCGGGGATGAGGCGTAGAAGAAGTTCTTGCCCACCTTGAGGGCCGCTACGGTCGGCTGGATATTGGAATAAGCCGCCGCTCCGCCCCGTTCCGCGATGAGCTGATTCATCTGCTCGGAAAGTTCGGAAACCGCAGGGACGATTACAAAGTACTTATACCCCTGGTTAAGCAGGGTCTGAAGCTGGGTAAGCTGGGTAGCGCCGTCGCTCCGGGCGTCCTGAACATTCAGGTCCACATTCTTTGCCGCCGCTAATTTCCGTACCGCTTCGGAATAATCCTTGAGGAACTGTTCGTCCATATTCCTCATAAGCAGGGCAATCTGAGTTTTCCCACTCGCTGCCGCACCGCCTGACTGCTGTCCACCGCCGGCGAATACCAGTGCTGAGGCTGCCATTAATACAACCAAAACCAATGCAATTTTCTTCATAAATCCTTTCCTCCATATAAGTAATTAAAGATCTGTTTACCAGAAATCTTTTACCCCATTATACCCACCGAATTTTTGAGCTGTACAGTCAAATTCTTATGGAAAAAGGTGAAAAATATACTTTATTGCAAAACCTACTATTCTACAAAGGGAAACAGCAGCTTCTGATTTTCCGGCTCGTACAGGTTGTCCTCCGTGATCAGTACCGAACCGGTGTCGATAAAGGGGAGAAGGGTATGGTTTTCCGCCGCATCCATGGCGGCCCGTACCGCCAGGTAGCCCATGTTGAAGGGCTTCTGGATCACCGTGGCGGCAATAACCCCCTGTTCTATAAGTTGTATTTCCGTAAGGGAACTGTCGACCCCCACTACCCGTACCTTCCCGGCGTATCCCCGGTCCTGGATCGCCCGGGCGGCCCAGAGGGTGGAAACTTCGTTCATACCCATGATACCCCCCAGGTCGGGGTACACATCCAGGAGCTGCTCCGTGATGGCATAGGCGTTTTCCTTAAAGTTGTCGGTAAACCAGGTCCCGATGATGGGATAACGGCCATCCTCTTGCAGCACCCGCCGGGCTCCCTCCTCCCGCTCTATGGCGGTGGTGGCCCCTTGAACATGGTTGATGATAGCCAGCTTCCGCCCGGCTTCCAGGATGCGTATCATCTCCGCAGCCACCTTAGCCCCCACCTCAATATTATTGGTTGCCACGAAGCTCAGGGGCAGGGGGCTGTCCACCCCGGAGTCCATGGTGATCACCTTGATGCCCGCCGCCGCCGCCTGTTCAACCAGGGGGACCAGCCGGATATAATCGGCAGCCGCCAGGATCAGCGCTTTGGGGGGATCGCTTTTCAGGATATCCGCAACAATCCTCATCTGCCCATCCACATCGCTTTCCACCCAGGGCCCCTGGATGCTCAGGGTAATACCGAATTCATCCGCCGCTGCCCGCATCCCGGTTTTGACCACTTCCCAGAATTCTGAATCGTTGGCAACCGCTTTTATCACCGCAGTAACCCTGATATTCTGCCGAGGGGGCGAACGGGTAATAAAGAGGATGATCAGACTTCCCGCCAGCATGATGACTATCAGGATGGCAGGCATTATAAGGGAACGAATTCGAATCAAGGTTCTCCATCCTTTTCAATAGCCGGGAGGTGTATGAATACGGTGGTACCCTCATCTTCCCTGCTTTCAAACTCCAAACCGTATTCGGCGCCGAAGTACAGTTTGATCCGCTCATCCACATTGCGCACCCCCACGCCGCTGCCCCGCCCGGGACCCGGGGGATCCGCCGCATTGCCCTGGGCCAGATGCGCCCTGACCCGCTCCAGGGTGTCCCGGTCCATGCCGACGCCGTCATCCCGCACTACCAGATCCATACCCTTCTCCGTGCGGCGCCCGGTAATAAGCACGGTACCCGCAGCGGAATTGTTTTTTATCCCGTGGTATATGGCGTTCTCCACCAGGGGCTGGAGGATGATCTTAACGATCTTAAAATGCCTGATATCATTATCTACTTCAATGCGGTAATCCAGGCGATCCTTGTACCGTATCTTCTGAATGGTCAGGTAATTCTTAACATGCTCAATCTCGGAGGCAACGTCGATGATCTCCTTTCCCTTGCTGATGGACAGGCGGAACAGCCGGGCCAGGGCGGAGCTCATGGCGATCACCTCCTGTTCCTTGCCCCCCTCGGCCATCCATATCACCGAATCCAGGGTATTGTAGAGGAAGTGCGGGTTGATCTGCATCTGTAACGCGTTAAGCTCGCTCTTCCGTTTTTGTTCCTGTTCCTGGGTAACCCGGTTGAGGAGTTTTTTTATCTCCCCGACCATGATGTTAAAATTCTTCCCCAGTTCCCCAATCTCATTGGAGGACCGGATATCCGCAACCACATCGAAGTTACCCTTCTCCACATCCTGCATAGATTGGCGCAGCTCCTTGATAGGCCGGGAAATACGCCAGGTAAGGATGATGGAAATCCCCATGGCGATCATGAGAAACAGGAGACCCCAAAGGGCGTAGCTCCGCCGTATGGCATCCCGGTTCTCCAGAAATTCGCTCCGGTAATTAACCCCCACCACTTTCCATCCCGTGGCATACATGGGCTCCACGGTGTAAAATTTCCCCCGGTCCTCATCGTCCCCGGGAAAATAGTTTTCCTGTTCATCCAGGACCCGGCGTATGTTTTCGGTCTTAAGTCCCCCGAAGAGAAGCTGCTGCTGCGGGTGGTACACAATATCCCCGTTCCGGTCCACGATGAAGATATACCCCCGCTGTCCCAGCTGAACCGAACCGCAGATCCGTTCTATGATCCGGTAGTTCAGATCCACCAGCAGTATCCCCCGGCCCCCTCCGTTTTCCTGATCGATTATTTCCCGGGAAAGGGATATGACCCACTGGTACTGATCCTCAATGATATTCTGCACATGGGAGGAGGAAATCACCGAGTCCCCGTGGGCATGTACGGCGGCGGTATACCATGCCTGTTTCGCCGGTTCCGTAAAGGGGTTGAGCCGGTGGTCCTGGTCCGGGGTGATAAAGTCCCCCTGGTAGGAAAACATCCCGATAAGGGAAATATCACTGCGGGTATTGGCCATCACCCGCAGCACCGCCCGGGCTGCCTCTTCGGTTTCCCGGCGGGTTTCACCGGAGCGCAGATATTCCTGCACGCTGGGATCGGCTTGGACTATGGCGGACACCGAATCCATATAGTCAATGTAGAATTCGATATTATTCGTAATCTGATGAACCAGCTGCTGGGTATATTGCCGGGAGGCCAGCCGGGAGCTTTCCTCGGTTACCCCGAAGGCGATAAAGATGGCTCCCACGACAAGGATAATCGAGAGGGCGGTAAAGGCGATTGCCAGGGTCAGCTGTATGCTGTGAAACCGTTTAGGCCGGACTTTCATGGCGGTTCCTGTTCCGGTACTCCGTGGCGGTAAGCCCCGAGTATTTGCGGAAGCTCAGGGAAAAATAATGGGCGTCCCGGTAGCCGATCTTTTCGGCGATCTCGTAGGTCATAAGGTCGGTGGTCCGCAGCATTTCCATGGCCCTGTTCAGCCTGATGTCCGTTAATTCTTCCACAAAAGTTTTATCGTGGTATTTCTTCAGGATTGCACTGAAGTAGCTCATACTGATATCCAGCTTTTTGCAGAGCCCCTGAAGGGATAGAGCCGGATCGGTATAGTTGGATTCCAGGTAATCCAGGGCCTCCCTCACCTTTATCTGGGCAAAATTTTCCTGCCGTGTCCGGGTATAGGCGGTGATACGGCTCACCAGATCGATGAACCATGCACGTACTTCATCGAGATTTTTAAGCTGGATAATTTCTGCAAAGGGATCGGAACCGGGCGGAAAAATTTCCGGCTCGGGGATTTCCAGGCCCGTACAGCTCTGCATGATCGACGCCAGGACCAGGGCGAGCTTACGATGATACGCTTCAACCGTAAAGGGGGTATTTTGAAAATACCGGGCCAT
>NZ_AEEA01000038.1 GCF_000297095.1 Treponema primitia ZAS-1
CGCAGAAAAGATCGACGTGGACAACACCGGGAAAATATCAGGGTTGTTCTAATTCAAGAAACAGTGAATAACGGGTAGTGAGTTGTTCTCATTACCCGTTGTTTTATTAAGGAAGTGGAAAATGGGTTTTGCCGAAAAGAGCTGCGTAGATTTTGTAACTGTCCTGGCGAGTAAGGATCCTGTGCCCGGCGGCGGCGGCGCTTCCGCATTGGTGGGCGCTATTGGAACCGCCTTGGGAAACATGGTGGGCTCCCTTACGGTGGGTAAAAAAAAGTACGCCGATGTGGAGGCGGACATCATCCGTCTGAAGAAGGAGTCCGACCGGCTTCAGGGGGAGTTCCTCGCCCTGGTTCAGCGGGATGCGGAGGTCTTTGAACCCCTGTCCAAGGCCTACGGTCTGCCCAAGGAGACCGAGGCGGAGAAGGCGGAGAAAACCCGGGTCATGGAAGCGGCTTTGAAAGAAGCTTGCTCGGTGCCCCTGGAGATTATGAAGAAGTGCGGCGAGGCCATCAAGGTTATTGAGGAATTCGCCGCCAAGGGCAGCCGTCTGGCCATCAGTGACGCCGGTGTTGGGGTGCTTTTTTGCAAGGCTGCCCTGAGCGGCGCCAGCCTCAACGTGTATATCAACACCGCTGCCATGACCGACCGTAGTTATGCTGAGGATATCAACCGCCAAACCAACGCGCTCCTTGCGGAGTATGAAGCCCTGGCGGATACGGTTTTCAAAGGCGTAAAAGATCAGCTGAAGTGATCAAACAGTAAAACTAATCGAGGTATAAAATGGCTCAGATTTTGAAAGGAAAGGAAGTTGCCGACGCCTTAGTGGAGTCCATGAAGAAGGATGTGGAGGCCCTGAACGCTAAAGGGATCACACCGACCTTGGGCATAGTCCGGGTAGGGGAAAGGGATGATGATATCTCCTACGAGAAGGGCGCCACCAAGCGCTGCGCCTCCGTGGGGGTTGGGATAAAAAACTACGTGCTGCCCGCCGATGCAACCCAGGACGCCCTGTTGAAGGTGATCCACGAGGTCAACAACGACAAGTCTGTCCATGGGGTGCTGCTCTTCCGGCCCCTGCCCAAGCACATAAACGATGGGGTAATCCGGGCGGCCCTATTGCCATCCAAGGACATAGACGGCATCACCGACGGCTCCCTGGCCGGAGTGTTTGCCAATATCCCCCTGGGTTTCCCCCCCTGTACGGCGGAATCCTGTATGGCGATCCTCGCCCATTACGGCATTGAAATTGCGGGTAAGCGGGTAACCGTGGTCGGCCGCAGCCTCGTAATAGGCCGGCCCGTAGCAATGATGCTGATGCACAAAAACGGCACCGTTACTATTTGCCACACGAAAACGAAGGACCTCCCTTCGGTGATAAAGGAAGGGGAGATTGTGATCGTCGCCGCCGGAGTAGCGGAGAGCGTTGGCGCTGAAAGTCTCCGCGCCGGTCAGGTGGTCATTGATGTGGGTATCCATATGAAGGACGGGGGCGGCATGTGCGGGGACCTAAAGTTCGCCGAGGCTGAACCCATTGTACAGGCCATAACCCCGGTTCCCGGCGGCGTGGGCGCTGTTACCACCTGTATTACCATACAGCATGTAATTCAGGCGGCTAAGGCCGGATCGTAGATTACGGAAAAATCTCCGAATATGGTAAACAGGAACAATAGAAATGCAATATGGTATTTATTTTGCCTATTGGACAAAGGAATGGCAGGCGGATTACAAAAAGTATATCGATAAAGTATCAAAACTGGGTTTTGATATACTGGAGATATCCTGTGCAGCCTTGAAGGATCAATATGTTTCGGATTCCCAACTTTTTGATTTGCGGGATTATGCGAAAGAGAAGGGTGTCACCCTGACCGCTGGCTACGGCCCGGCTAAGGGCGAAAATCTTAGTTCTTCCGATAACCGGGTTGTCAAAAATGCAAAAGCCTTTTATAAGGATGTGCTGGGAAAGCTCAACAAACTCGACATAAGGCTGCTGGGCGGGGGGTTATACTCATACTGGCCGGTTGACTATTCTCTGCCCATTGATAAGGCGGGGGACTGGAAACGGTCAGTTGAAAATATCAGGGAAATTGCCGCAATCGCCGCAGACCGCAACGTGGTATTGGGGATGGAGGTATTAAACCGCTTCGAAGGGTATTTGCTTAACACCTGTGAGGAAGGAATTAAGTTTGTCGATGAAGTTAATCACCCGAATGTAAAAGTCATGCTGGATACTTTTCACATGAATATTGAGGAAGATAATATGGCTGAAGCCATCCGCATGGCGGGGGATAAGCTTGGGCATTTTCATATTGGCGAACAGAACCGCAAGGTTCCCGGGAAAGGATGCATCCCCTGGAATGCAATTGGTCATGCCCTGCGGGACATACGGTACAATGGGACGGTGGTGATGGAGCCCTTTGTCATGCCCGGGGGAACCATAGGGCAGGATATAAAAGTCTGGAGAAATTTACTTCCCGAGACAAGCGAAACGATACTGGATCGTGATGCCAAGGGAGCGTTGGAATTTGTGAAGCATGTGTTTGGTAGTACTTCTGTTTTATAACGTTTTTACCGGGTAATACCGGCTGAATATTTCCCCTACCGTAGTCTCACACTCCTGTAAAAAGGCGAGGTGCTTTTCCAGAAAGGCGGCGCCTTCCCCGGTGAGGTGCGCCTCTCCGCCGCCTTTGCCGCCCTGTTGGCGGACCACGACGGGAAACCCGATCCATGCCTCTATGCGGGCCAGCAGTTTCCATCCCTTGGTGTAGGACATGCCCATGTTTTCACAGGCCTCGCGGACATTCCCGCTCCGCCGGATTTCCAAAAGAAGCATTATCATCCCGGGGCCGCAGAATGGTTCTCCCTTTCCGGTCTGGTTTATCAGTGAAATTTTTATTGTCGGCTTTATGTTTTCAAACATGCTTTGAACCCCTCATAGCAATTCTGTGCTGCCGAATAACACTACGTTAACGACACTTCCTGCGGGCAGCGCGGCGCTTCCGGCGGGTATATCCACAAAACAGTTACAGCTTAGCAGTGAAAGCATATGACCGGAAGAGTGGCCCTCCGGCAGGCTTATCAAGGGGAACTCTTCATCGCCGCGCTTCGGTTCAAGCCGGGCCCGGATAAAACGGCGCGTACCGCTTTGTTTGGGGAAGGGGGAGATCAGCCGGGCCCTCAGCCGCCGGGTTTCCAGATCCGGCCGCTGGGCCAGTTTTGCCAGAACCGGCCGTACCAGGAGTTCCAGGTTGGCCATGGCGGCAAAGGGATTTCCCGACAGGCAGATCAGCAGTTTTTTCCGGTACACCCCGCAGAGTATGGCGCTGCCGGGCTTGAAGGTCATGCGCCAGAAGAGCTGTTCCGCCCCCAGCAGGGTAAACACATCCCGCATGATGTCCCTGTCCCCCACGCTCACCCCTCCGGTACTGATAAGGAGATCCAGGTCTTCCATATGGGCGCGTATCTCCGCCGCCGCCGTCTCCGGTTCATCCGCTGCGACGGGCAGAAGTCTCGGATGGAAGCCCAGTTCTTCAAGCCGGGTGGAAAGGAGGATGCCGTTATTGTTGTATATTTTCCCCGGCGGCAGCGGAGCGCCCGGGGGGACGAGCTCATCTCCGGTACACAGTATTCCTATTTCAGGTGGGCGGAATACCGGGACCTCAGCAAGTCCCAAGCCCGCAAGGAGTCCCAGGCGAATAAAGTCAAGCCCTTCGCCTTCCCGGATAAGCAGCTGTCCCTTCCGGATATCCTCTCCCCGGAAAATATAGTTCTCGTGTTTTTTAACCGGGCGGAAAACCAAAACCGCCTTCTCCTTTTCCGAAACGTCTTCCTTTGGAAGCATGGCGTCCGAGCCGGCGGGCATGGGCGCCCCGGTCATAATCCTCAGCGCTTCTCCCGGCAGCAGTGGAGCATCGTGGACAGAACCGGCGTATACCACCCCGGCTATATGCAGCCTCGCCGGATTCGCTTCCGAGGCGCCTGCGGTATCCTCGCTGCGGAAGGCAAAGCCGTCCAGGGGGGCGCGGTCAAAGGGAGGGTTATCCAGGGGGGCGAGGATGGTTTTACCCGTAACAAGTCCTCGGGCTTTAATCAGGGGGAGGCGGAGTATCTCCTCTATAGGGATGGTCCTGGCGAGGAGCAGTTCCAGAGCGGCTTCCAAGTCTATTCGTTCCATGGGCGTCCTATCCTGCAAGACGGACCCGGACTTGTCCGTCCGCGCTTACCACAGTTATTTCTGCCATAAGTTTCTGTAAAAGACCCGCAGTTATGGGACTTTCCAGGGTGAACTGGGCCAGTTCCGCCACCCGTGCTGCACTGGGCTTTACCTGTTCCCCCGCGCCGGCGCTGACCATGATAAAACAACCCGGCTGAACCACTTCCCTAAGGCTATTGGATTCGCCGATAACTAGGACAGAGGGGGGTATCTGTTTGAGAAACTCGGAAAAGCCCTCGGCAAGGCTGTTTTTAATTGAACGGAGCCAGTAAACCCGTTCTGCTCCGGCCCTAAGCAGCCGGGTGGTGTCTTTTCCCATACATTCCGGGGAATTTGGGTTTAAACCCCGTTCTTCCTGCAAAACATAGGAAGACAGATTTGAGCATATCCCGCACCCCATATCCCCATGATGGCAGGGCGCCCCGGCGTAGGCGGTGGTGGTAACCTTGAGGCCCACCACGGGGAAGCGGTCTTTGAAAAGGCGTATCAGTTCTTCCGCCAAAACTGTTTTCCCCCTGTTCCGGCCCGTGGCGCCAATGAGGATCATTTGTTCCACAGAAAACGCCCTATTGTTCATAATACATTATATACGGCCATCGATTTATTTTTCAATACAATTCGATGTCAATACAATTCGGTTGACAAATATTTATCGATATATTATTATAGATAATGAAATGTCCCCGTGACTGGCGGAAGTGGATTACCACAAGGGAACGGGATGATACTATAGCCGACCGCCTGGGCAAGCTTTATTGGTTATACGGTGTATTATGCGCTGTATAACCAATAAAGCTTTTTATTTTATAAGGAGTTACAGTATGGCAAAAGGTTCAGACGCGGTGAAGAAGTTTATCGGTTCAGACATTGATATCGCCCAAGCGGTTTATCCCGAACACGCCTATGATGTTAATGAAATCGCAGCGAAATTGAGTATTCCCGAGAAGTATATTGAGCAGTACGGAAAGTACAAAGCGAAGATAGACTACAACTACCTTAACAACGAGCTTAAGGACAAGAAGGACGGCAAGCTCATCCTGGTAACGGCGATTACCCCCACTCCGGCTGGGGAGGGT
>NZ_AEEA01000039.1 GCF_000297095.1 Treponema primitia ZAS-1
TGCGGAAAAGATCGACGTAGACAACACCGGGAAGATCTCCGGGCTGTTCTAGGAGAATAGAAGAAGAAAAAACCACGAAGGACACCAAGGGACACTAAGGGGGAAATAGTATAATGCATAATTCCAAATTCCTTCGTGTCCTTTGCGGTTAAAAATTCTTCATATTTATAAAAACAATTAGAAATATATAATGAGGAGAAAAACAGTATGGAAGCACGATCACCAGCGCAAATTCTGGAATACACCAGCGATGTAGGTTTGGCAAAGGTCCAACGGGGCATTCTCGGCCAATTGATTTTATCTTTTATGGCGGGGGTGTTTATTGCTTTTGCCTCGGAGGGCTCCAATATGGCGGCCTTTAACCTGTTCGCAAATCCGGATACCTACGGGCTGGGCAAGGTTTTGGCGGGAGCGGTGTTCGGGACGGGGCTCATGCTGGTTGTGGTAGCCGGGGGTGAATTGTTCACCGGCAACACCCTGATCCTGGTCGGCGTGCTTGATCGCAAAGTCAAGATCCGCCAAATGCTTTCGAACTGGCTTGTAGTTTATATCGGCAACCTTATCGGCAGTGTGTTTATCGCCTATATGATGAACCGGTCCATGCTGTTCAACAGCAGTAATGGTGTGCTCGGCGGCCAGACCATCAAGATTGCGGCCTACAAAACTGCCCTTTCCTTTGAATCGGCTTTTTTCCTGGGGATTATGTGTAACTGGCTGGTTTGCCTGGCTGTGTGGGTTTCCTATGCGGCCAAGGATGTGACGGGCAAGCTCTTCGCCTGTTTTTTTATCATCTGTCTGTTTATCACCTCCGGGTTTGAACACTCGGTGGCCAATATGTACTATATTCCGGCGGGTATTATGGCTAAGTCGAACCCGCTTTGGGTAGAGGCGTCCCATGTTGGGGCAGAACAATTGGCCAACCTGAACTGGCTTAACTTTATAATTAAAAACGAGATTCCCGTAACCCTGGGAAATATCGTCGGCGGATCGGGGATGGTCGGTCTCCTATACTGGATATCCCTCAAGAAAAAGAAGGCGGTCTGAACTTTTGAAAAGTTGTGAACCGAATTATATTAATAAATAATTCGATATTTTTTTATTCATTTTTCTTGACCGTACCTTTCTTGAATGTTATACTTTCCGTTACACATGGAAAGAACTTCTATGCGCTATTCCATATACCAGGAGAGGGGTTTTATGGCAAAAAATTCAGTTAAGGAGATCCAGACAACCTGTTGTTACTGCGGGACAGGCTGCCAACTCCTGTTTACGGTTGATCAGGCTGCCAACAAGATTCTTGATGTGCATCCGGTCTGGGGCAGAACCAACGAGGGGACCGCCTGTTTGAAGGGCTGGTACGGATGGGATTATCTGAATGATCCCCAGATCCTGACCAAGCGCCTGCGGGAACCGATGATTCGCAAAAACGGCAGGAAATCTCCCCTGGAAGTGGTCAGCTGGGATGAGGCTATCAAATTTGTGGCGGATAATTTCAAGCGGATCAAAGAAAAGTGGGGGCCCGATTCATTTTTAGGCGCCGCTTCGGCTCGCGGACCGGGAAATGAAGCGGGCTACATTACTCAGAAATTCACCCGGGCGGTTATGGGGACGAATAATATTGATCACTGCGCCCGTATCTGCCACGCCGCTTCTGTTGCGGGTTCACGGCAGACCATAGGGGAGGGCGCCATGTCCCTGTCCATTCCGGAGATTGAGGACGCCGAGGTGATCTTCAACATCGGTTATAATGCTGCGGCTTCCCACCCCATCGTAGCCCGGCGCATTGTTAAGGCTAAGGAGAAGGGCGCCTTCATCATCTGCGCCGATCCCCGGATCACAGAGACCGCCCGTATCTCGGATCTGCATTTGCAGTTAAAGGGCGGATCAAATGTGGCCCTGGTGAATTCCCTGGCAAATGTTATCATCAGCGAAGATTTAATTGATCATGAATTTGTAAAGGCCCATACCAAGGGCTTTGACGAGTTCTGGGAAGTCGTCAAGGAATACACCCCCGAATACGCCGCAACAATCACCGGCCTTTCTGCGGAGGATATACGCTTTACCGCCCGGAAGTACGCAAGCTCCAAGCACTCGGTTATCCTTTGGGGCATGGGTATCACCCAGTTCTCCCAGGGGGTTGAAACGGTTAAATGCTGCTGCAGCCTTGCCATGCTCACCGGAAATTTTGGCCGGCCCAGCTGCGGTACCGGCCCTGTCCGGGGGCAGAACAATGTGCAGGGTACCTGCGACATGGGGGACCTTCCGGATGTCTATCCGGGTTATCAAAGCGTCACCGACCCGGAAATACAGGCAAAGTTCGAAAAAGCCTGGGGGGTAAAACTTTCCAATAAAGCAGGCATTCAGCTTACCCGGGTTCCGGAATTTGTTATCCACGAAAAAGACCCCGCAAAGCGGATCCACGCCTACTATATTACCGGTGAGGATCCGGCCCAGTCGGACCCTGATCTGGAAGAAATCCGGGAGACCCTGGACCAGGTCGACTTTGTGGTGGTTCAGGATATTTTCTGGAACAAGACCGCCGAACACGCGGACGCCATCCTGCCGGCCACCGCCTGGGGCGAGCATGACGGTTGTTACACCAGTTCCGACCGGGGCTTCCAGCGTATCCGCAAAGTGCTGGAAGGCCAGGGCAATATCTTGCCGGATTGGGAAATTACCTGCCGTATCGCTACGGCCATGGGCTACCCCATGCACTACAACAATACTGAAGAAATCTGGAACGAGATGATCGATCTCTGTCCCAAGTTTACCGGCGCAACCTATGAAAAAATGGAGCGCCAGGGCAGCGTTCAATGGCCCTGCTGGGATAAGGGACCCGGGGACAAGGGGACCATGTTCCTCCACAAGGATGGCCGCTTTGCCACCCCGGATGGTATCGGCATACTAAAGACCTCTCCCTATCATCCGCCCACAGAGGTGGAGAACAAGGAATTCCCCCTTGCCCTGTGTACGGTCCGTGAGGTGGGGCACTATTCGGTGCGCACCATGACGGGGAATTGCCGTATGCTGCGCAACTTGGAGGATGAGCCCGGCTGGGTCGAAATGTCACCGGAGGATTGCGCCGAGCTGGGTCTCCGTGAAGGGGAGATCGTAAAGGTCCTTTCCAAGCGGGGCAGTGTCTACACCCGCTGCAAGCCCACCGAGCGGGTAAAGCCGGGGGCGGTGTACATGACCTACCAGTGGTGGATAGGGGCGTGTAATGAACTGACCATTTCTTCCCTCGATCCTTCCAGTCGTACGCCGGAGTATAAATACTGCGCCGCCCGGGTAGAAAAGATCAAGGACCAGGCCTGGGCAAAACAAGAGGTTGCCCATATCTATGAGGATATCCGGTCACGGATGCACATTGTAAAAGAGGAGGTTTTAGCATGAACTCTTTTATAAAAGCAAACCCGATCCGCTGTATAGGATGCAGAACCTGTTTGATAAGCTGCGTGGTTGCCCATGAGGGTAAACGGATATTCGAAATCGATCCCGACGGCTATAACTTTAATCCTCGGCTTTTTATGGTTAAGACCGCCCGAGTCAGCGCCCCGGTCCATTGCCGGCACTGCGAAAATCCCGCCTGTAAGGCATCCTGTACTTCGGGGGCCATCTTCGTGAAGGACAATGTGGTGCTTGTGGACACAAAGAAGTGCATAGGCTGCAAGAATTGTGTCATAGCCTGTCCCTTCGGCGCGGTGGAAATCGTGGAAACCGCAGAGGTCCAGAACGACGGGTCCCCCAGGAAGATCGCCAATAAGTGCGATCTCTGCGTTGGGGTTGCGGATAGCCCCTCCTGTGTGAAGGTCTGTCCCACCGAAGCCCTGGCCCTGGTTACCGATGGTGACTTGAGCCAAAGCGTGGCGGATAAACGCAGAAATGCTGCGGCCGCTGCGGCGGTTTAAGACCGGATTTGTGGGTCGGGGGTACATGAACATTTACAGCCACGGTGAACGGATTACCGAAGCAGAGGCGGAAACCTTATGAGGGGCGCGGAAAAAACCGGGCCGATACTGGTACGGTGTGCGGACTGTGTCAGGGTTTCCTGTGTCCTTAATTGCGATAGTAATGCAATCGTCTGTGTCTGTGGAGATTTGTTGATAGAGCTTGATAAATGTGCTGTATGCGGGCAGTACACGGGCAACAGTATTCCTGACTGTGTTGTTTCCTGCGGATATTCCCGGGAGAAAACGGTTCTGGAAATCCTGGACGCCGGAATGAAACAGATCAGGGCGGCTGATGCCCTGTCTTTGCTGAAACTGTAAGAGAGGAGTTTTCTATGAGTGGAGAGGGAGCGTATTTTGTACTGGCCGACCCGGAAAAGTGTACCGGGTGCAGAGCCTGCGAGGTGGCCTGTTTTGCGGCCCACCGGCAGGGTGTCCTGAAAACGGTTGGGACGGTTACCACACCGCTGATTCCCAATTTATACCTAACCCGGACTGGAACTATTACGATGCCCATACAGTGTCACCACTGTGAGAATGCACCCTGCCTCCAGTCCTGCCTGACCGGCGCCCTGGAACGGAAAAACGGGTCCGTGGTGGTGAACGGTAATAAATGTATCGGCTGCCGGAACTGCGCCTTGGCCTGTCCCTTTGGGGCCATCCAGATTGCGGGGGCGGAGATCCTGCCGGAACTGGCCGGCGCAGCATCGGTGTTCAAGTGCGACCTCTGCCCGGATCGGGAGGGCGGCCCTGCCTGTGTGGCCACCTGCCCCAACGAAGCGCTGCGGGTGGTTGACACCGAAGAAGAACTGCGGGAAAAGCGGATCAGGTCAAGTGAAGCGGCGGAAGCCATTCAGGTCAGCGGCAAGGGGGTGCAGTAATCATGGCGGTAATTCAGATAGATAAGGATATTTGTACGGGGTGTCAGGAATGTACCAAGGTTTGTCCGGTCTATGCCATTGAGGGAAACCCCGGTGAAGCCCAGACTGTGGTAGCTGAGCGCTGCGTCATGTGCGGCCAATGTGTGCAGAAATGCAAGTCCTATGTTTCCCTGATCGATCACGGCCCGGAAATGTACAATAAAAAGCGGGAGGAGCGGATGCTGCCGGAAACGGTGCGGGAGCCCCTTTTTGCAGCCCATAACGTGAGCCACCTGGCGGAACTTATCAAGGTCCTGGATGATCCATCCCTATTCACGATTGTGCAGGCCGCTCCGGCGGTGCGTGTGGGCATTGCGGAAGACTTCGGGCTGCCCCTGGGCTCCCTAGCCTCGGGCAAGATGGCCGCTGGCCTGCGGCGGCTCGGGTTCAAAAAAGTCTACGACACGAATTTTTCTGCGGACCTTACCATTATGGAAGAGGGCACAGAGCTGGTAAAGCGGGTTACCGAAAAAGGCGTCCTGCCCATGTTTACCTCCTGCTGCCCCGGCTGGGTCAGATATATGGAGAACACCCATCCTGAACTTACCAAACACCTTTCCTCCTGCAAGAGTCCTCAGCAGATGGCCGGGGCGGTGTTTAAAACCTACGGGGCAAAGCTCGACGCAGTGGAGGGCGCCAAGGTTTATAACGTGTCGGTCATGCCCTGTACCTGCAAGACCTTTGAGGCCGCCCGGGAGGAGATGAACTCCTCCGGTTGGCAGGATATCGATGTGGTGATCACCACCCGGGAACTGGGTTACCTTCTTAAGTACAAGGGCATAGATCTGGCCACCATGCCCGATGAGGAATTTGATATGCCCCTGGGTGAGTATACCGGGGCCGGCGCCATCTTCGGCGTAACCGGCGGGGTTATGGAGGCGGCCATCAGGACCGGCTATACCCTGATCACCGGCAAGGAATTGAAGGATGTGGACATCAATGCTGTGCGGGGAAACGAAGGGTTTCGGCGTGCGGAGATCAAAGCCGGGGATCTTACCCTCAAGGTGGGGGTGGTTACTAACCTCAAGAACATAGACCCGGTGATAGAACAGCTCCAAGCGGGAACCCTGGACGCCCACTTTGTGGAAGTCATGACCTGCCCCGAAGGTTGCATCTCCGGCGGAGGCCAGCCGAAACTTCTGTCGGATACTGATACGGCGGAGGCATACCAGAGCCGGCGCAAGGCAACCTATGACCATGACAAGGCCCTGCCGAAGCGGAAATCCCACGAGAGCGGGGCTATAAAAAAGATCTACGCCGAATTCCTGGAGAAGCCCAACGGACACAAATCCCACGAGCTTCTGCACACGAGCTATAAGAGTGAATGAGGATTCCCCGCCCCTGACCGGCAGCGCCCTGATTTTGGCCGGGGGCCGGGGAACCAGGATCGGTTATGACAAAAAGAAGCTGGAACTGGCCGGGGAGCGGGTGCTGTCCAGCCTTGCGGAACGGCTGGGGAAACTGTTCAATGAGGTACTCATCTCCTCCAATAACCCTACGGGGTTGATGGATCTCATTACCCTCCCCGACAGCATTGGTGAGGGGCCTATGGCGGGCATCTATCAGGGCTTGCTGCGTTGTACCAGCGAGTACCTCTACGTGGTTGCCTGCGATATGCCCTTTATCAATGTTGACTACATCGCCTATATGCGGGAACTCCTTGTCCGGGAAGGGCCGGATGTGTGTATTGCCCGCCACGAAAACGGCGACCTGGAACTTTTTAATTCCTTTTACAAAAAAAGCTGCGCTGCACCCATGGGGGAAGCCCTGTCCCGGAGTATATACAAGATACGCCTGGCTTTCGATACTCTGAAAGTAACCATGATCGATGATGGAACGATACAAAAATTTGATAATGGGGAAATGTTTTTCAACATCAACTATAAGGAAGACCTGGAGCAGGCGGAACGCAGGACCGGGGGGACACTTTGACCGCCGCAAGGTGCAGCGGATTTTCCCGCGCAGTATTCCTATTAGAACCCCCCGATACAAGCGGCCCCGATGGCGCCTGCGTAGATTCCCTGGGGTAAAAATTGCACCTCAACCTTGAGTACCTGTGAAAGCGCCTTACGGATACCGGAACTTTCCGCAAGCCCACCGGTTAATACCACCGGGGGGCGGAGGCCGACCCTGGCAGAAAGGCTGCTTATCTTTACTGCCATGGACAGCGCCACCCCTCCTACAATTTCCTCCCGGCTATAACCCTTTGCCAGGAGTCCGATGATCTCCGATTCAGCAAATACCGCACAGGTGCTGTTTAGTTGAATGATTTTTTCGGCGGCAAGTAAAGTATCCATGAGGTTTATGTCCGCGTTGAACCGTTCCAGGACCATCTGTACAAAGCGGCCTGTACCGGCGGCGCATTTGTCGTTCATCTGAAAGGATAGCACCCTGCCGTTCTCCACTGCAATGACCTTGCAGTCCTGGCCGCCTATATCGATAACCGTCCTGACCCCCGGCATCAGGTATTCTGCGCCCCGTGCGTGGGCGCTTATTTCGGTGACGGCCTTAGTCTTTTCCGTCGCCATGTCCCGGCCGTACCCGGTGGCAATAATCGGCATATTGCCAACCATATCATTATCAGCTGTGTTAGGGGCAATGTCGGCGGCGTTACCCCTGAGGTTCGCCAAAACACGGGCGGCGCTTTCCTGCAAATTCCACCCGGTGGGCTGCAGAGAAAAAGCTGCAACCCCATGCCGGTTCAGTAACACTCCCTTGCAGAGTGTGGAGCCGCAGTCTATGCCGATGACGTATTCAGCTTCCCCATCCATTTACAGCATCTCAATAAAGGCGGATATACGGGTTTTAAGCTGCTCCGTGTCTCCGGAGGAATAATCGGTCTCCAGGCTCATAAAGGGTATGCTGCGGGTCTTAAGAAATTCTCCAATGGTATAGGATTCTATGGCGTAGGTATGGCAGGATTGCAACACCATTTCCAGCACCCCGTCGGCCTTGAATTGATCGCAGAGCCGTCCCAGCAGTTCAAGCCGGTTTGGGTTGGGACTCATCACGCTGCATCCTATATTGAGATAGTAGTCGCAGAGGGCATCGTAGGGGTCGGCGGACTCATCAATCTGCCGATCAAACTGTTTTGCCCCGGTGCAGTTTTCATAGGCCACCACCACAGCCCCGCTCTCTTCAATGACCCGGGTGAATTTTTCCGTAACTCCCCCTATGGGACAGCCGGTAACAATAATGCGCTTCGCAGCGGCGGGAATTGGATGCCTGCCGTTTTGGTATTCTTCAGTAATTCTGCTGATGGTCTCTTCCAGTTCCTGTACTTTTTTTTCATGGTCGAATTTGAACTGGGCGCCGAATAGTATCTGAAGCTGCTGTAAACCAGAGAGGGGGGCGGGGCTCATCACCGATAGTTCATACACTTTTTTTAAAAGAGCGCGTTCCCTGTTCCGTTCCCGTATAGCCTGGTGTAGTTTTTCTACCGTAATGGTTACGCCGAATTTTTCTTCCACCCTGTTCTTTAAGCGTTTAATTTCTTCCATCCAGATTGCCCGGGAAGCGGGCCTGTCCTGGTTATGGGGAAGATCCATCACATGGACATCTTTAATTTTTCCCAAGAGTTCGTACATTTTTGTTTTCCCGTCACAGGTAGTCTCGCCAACCACCAGATCGGAAAAATACATATAGGGGCATTTATCGGCGGCGGCGAATCCGTAGGAAGCCTTAATGAGGGGGCAGAGGTTGCGGGGGAGGACCTTTTCCGCCTCGCCTATGGTTTCATCGCTGGTTGAACAAAGACCCACCGGCACAAGACCGACTGCCAAAAAAAGCTCTACCGGCACATAGGTGCAAAAGGTTCCAACCACTCCCTTACCCTGTTCCTTCAGGTTTTTCATGGCCATAAAACCCTGTTTACGGGCATCAGAAAAGGATTCAAAAATCTCGGGCAGCTCTCTTTGTTCAATCATTGTTACATTGCTCCCTTTCGGACCGATGGGTTTACATGATTTTTTGATAGACTATCGGGAATAGTACATGCTGTCAAGCCTCGGTGGGGTTTTGTTCAGTTTTGTTCCATCATGTTTTATTTTTAGACTTTTGGATAGTACGGAACTTTACATAAGCAGTTTTATCCCCTACAATATCTTACAATAAGGAATGATTATGACACTTTCCGATGCAAACGCTTTGCTGCGGTCCATCCCGGCAATGGATGACCTGCTTAACGCGCCATGGGCCGCCGAATTTTCCAGCTCTCTGGGCAGGGAAAATGTAAAAAAAATAATAGAAGAGACTCTGGATGAAATAAGGCGTGAAATAGGCGCGGGGAACTCTCCGACTAAAGTCGGCGTTACAAGCGGTGGTGTAAAGGCCGGCCTGCCGGTGGAAGAGCTTGTGGTGATCCGCGCGACAACCCTGCTCCGTTTAAAATCGTCGAGCACCCTGAAACCAGTGGTCAATGCCACCGGGGTAGTCATTCACACAAACCTCGGCCGCGCCCCTCTTGCCGATGAAGCGATTGCTGCGGTCAATGAAATAGCGGGAACCTATAGTACCCTGGAATATGATCCCGGAAAAGGCGGACGGGGTGGGCGCAATGTTCATGTTGAGTGGCTTCTCTGCCGCCTGACCGGTGCAGAAGCGGCGCTGGTGGTCAACAACAATGCTGCCGCAGTTCTCTTGGCGCTGTCGGCGACAGCCTCCGGCCGGGAGCTCATCGTCTCCTCCGGGGAACTCGTTGAAATAGGCGACTCCTTCAGAATCCCGGAAATACTTTCCTTTTCGGGTGCGAAAATGATCGCGGTGGGCTGCACCAATTCTACGCGCATAAGCGACTACCGCAATGCAATCACGGAAAACACCGCTGTGCTGCTTAAAGTACACCCTTCAAACTACAGGATAGAGGGTTTTGTCAAAACCACGGCCCGCGAAGAACTGGCGGAACTCGCCGCTGAGCGGGGACTGGTGTTTATGGAGGATCTCGGCAGCGGACTCCTCGGCCTACTTGGGGTGCCCGGTCCGCTTGGAGCGGATTTGGCAAACCGGGAATGTTCAGTCCGGAATTGTCTGGAAGCAGGCTCCGGCATCGTAACGTTTTCCGGGGACAAATTGCTCGGCGGCCCTCAGATTGGGGTGATTGCCGGGTCAAAGAAGCTTATAGACAAGATGAAGTCCCACCAACTGCTCCGGGCCCTGCGGGTAGATAAAATGACCCTGGCGGCTTTCGAGGCGACTCTCCGGCTCCATCTCTCGGGCAGGCAGGGAAGCATACCGGTAATCGGGATGATCGAAACGGACAAACCCGCCCTTCTCGAAATGGCCCGCCGTCTCTGCCGCATGTTGAAACGTACCGCTGCTTGCAACGCAGTTCCCCGCACAGTAAATCCTGGCGCCGGCGATTTCACCATTGCTGTCGTGGAGACGGAAGACGCCATAGGGGGCGGCTCTTTCCCCACCGACCTGCTTCCCGGTTTCGGTGTGGCCATAAGCTCGCCTTCATTCAGCGCAGAAACATTGGCGGCGGGACTGCGGACCGCATTTGTCCCGGTGATCCCGGCTATCCGTGAAGGTCGGGTGATCCTCCACGTCCGTACCCTTTTGCCCGGGGATGAGAAATTAATTGCCGCCTCATTCGTGTCTGCCCTTAGCAGGGATGTGGCTGGGTAAGATGGAGGAGTATCCTTTCATATTGGGGACAGCCGGGCATATCGACCATGGCAAAACAGCCCTTGTGCGCGCCATGACCGGCATTGACTGTGACCGCCTTGATGAAGAAAAACGCCGGGGTATAACCATCGAACTCGGATTTGCCCCCTTGAATTTGCCCAACGGTAAGACCGTCAGCATCGTTGATGTTCCCGGACACGAACGCTTCATACGGACAATGGCCGCAGGCGCCGCCGGCATGGATGCCGCCATGCTGGTAATAGCGGCAACCGAAGGGGTCATGCCCCAGACCAGGGAGCATCTTGATATTCTGAATATTCTTGGAGTTAGATTCGGCCTCGTGGCGTTGACAAAGAAAGATTTGGCGGATGATGAAACCCTTGAACTGGCAACTGCGGAGGTGGTCGAATTAACCCGGGGGACCTGTCTTGATGGAGCGCCGATCATACCGGTTTCATCGGTAACGGGCGAAGGTGTTTCACGCATCGTGGAGGAAATAGAAAAGATAATTGATAAAATACCCCCCAGAGATGGCCGGGGCGCATTTTTCCTCCCCATTGACCGGGTCTTCAGCAAAAAAGGCTTCGGAAGCGTGGTAACCGGGACATCCTATCAGGGGAGTATTTCCGAGGGCGATGAAGTGGAAATAATGCCTTCAGGTGTGGGAGGAAGGGTGCGTTCCCTCCAGACACATGGAGCGAAAGTCAGTTCCGCTACCGCTGGGCAGCGGGTAGCCGTTAACCTGGCCGGCATTTCCCATGACCAAATAGAGCGGGGAGCCGCGGTCTGCGAAAAAGGGGCTTTCGTTGCCACCGACTGCATAAGCGCATGGCTTGATATATTGCCTTCCGCGCATGAAGGCGTGGCCCACTGGCAGCGGGTACGGTTCCATGTGGGGACAACTGATGTGGTCGCCAGAATATCGCTTCTGCGATTGAACGCTGATATGAAAAAATCAGGCATACTTCCGGGAAACAGCGGACCGGTGCAGCTTTTGTGCGAATCAAAAATAACGGTTGCAGCCGGACAAAGGTTTGTGATACGTTTTTACAGCCCCCTCATTACCATAGGCGGCGGGCGGGTTATGCTGCCCAACGCCGAACTGGCGCGGGGCAAAGCGGATCGGGAAGCTAAAGCCAGGATAGTTGAAGGCCTTGCCGCCGACTTCAGCCCCGTCACCCTGCTTGCGGCAATTATCCATGATAAAGGAATTCTCAGCGTATCCGGCCTATCCGAGCTTTCCCAGATGGGCAAGGACCCCTTTACTGAGTCTTTAAGCGTACTGTCCTCAACACCGGACACATACGGATTTTTGGAATTCGGGACCCCGCAGAATTTTATCTCCAGCGAAGCCTTCGACACGGTAACCCGATCAGCCCTGCGTATTCTCCATGAGTTCCATACAAAATCCCCCGAACTCTCCGGGCTGGATGCAGAAAAACTATTTACATCCCTGGATAGCGTTCACGGCTCAGGCCTGGTTAAAGTCGGGGATTTCAAAGTCCTCATCGACATAATGGCGGCAAGAAATGCTATAACCCCGGTCGCCGTGCAGGGGAAAACCTGTTACCGGGCGGCGGATTACCGCCAATCCGTGGATAGCAAATTGATGGATCTTGCGGGACGTATCAGGGATGAGATCGCATCTGCGGGCTTCAATCTTTTAAAACTGCCGGAACTGGAAGAAAAACTGGGCGCCACATCTTCCGATATGAAACGAGCGGCAGCATATCTGCGGGAACAAGACGATCTCAGGACGATAGAAGGGGGTCTGCTGTTTTCCCGGGAGATGCGGGATAAACTGCTTAAGGCGCTTTCTTCGATGAGCGGCGATATAACGGTTGCTTCTTTACGGGATTCCATCGGTGTGAATAGGAAAGAAAGCCTCGCGATGCTGGACTTTCTGGACTCCCAGGGATTGACGAAGCGGGTCGGGGATACGCGGGTGCTTGTGGGGTAGATCGAATCTGATAGCTGGCCATTTACACAAAATTTCTGATAGTCCTAATATCCCGCTGTTGTAATCCGTGGGAAAGTTTAACCTTCCCCTACACCCCATCCAGCGCCTCAAGTATCGCGTCAATATCCCCGTTGCTTGTTCTGCTCCCAAAGCTGAAGCGGATCGTCCCCCCCGGAAATGTTCCGGCGGTCCGGTGTGCCAAGGGTGAGCAGTGCAGCCCGCTGCGGGTAATTATGCTGTGGTTCTCAAACAGAAACCGTGAGACCTCTCCGGCATCGTGTCCTGGGATAGCAACTGAAACGACGGATACGCAGCGATCCGGATCAAGGGTCCCGCAGACGGCAATCTTTTTTATTTGTCCCAGCCCCGCTATAAAACGCGCCGTGGAAGCGCGTTCACGCTCCCGTATCGTTTCAACTCCTGTGCGCAAAATCTCCTCCACCGATGCGGCAAGGCTTAAGATGCCTATGGTGTTTTGTGTACCCGGCTCGAACTTGTCCGGCATGAACTCAGGCATGTCCAAGGATTGGGACACGCTGCCGGTACCGCCGCTTATCCATGGTCGCATCTGCCCTGCAGCCGCTTCTCCAATGACAAACCCTCCTGTGCCCGCAAGGCCCCGCAGCCCCTTATGGCCCGCAAACGCAACAACATCGCTATTTGCAACGCCGACTTTAGTCGGAGAGTTCCCCGCGCCGTAATCTTCCATGGTAAACGGTAGGACGCCACCGGTCTGGGCCATGTCCAGGATGGTCAGGACGCCGTATTCATGGGCAATCCTAAAACATTCCGTTACGGGTAATATCGTACCAAGGACATTTGACGCATGGGTCATGACGAGCAGTCTTGTGTTTTTCCGTATTGCACCGCGGATTTTTTCAGGGTCCAGTGAACCATCCGGATCGCATTGGAGCCACTCAAGTTCTATCACACCATTTTTGCGGAGCGCTTCAAGTGGGCGGGCCGCCGCGTTGTGTTCCACGCTCGTGGACAGCACGTGATCCCCCTCTCTGACAAGGCCGTTTATAGCCATGTTCAGGGATTGTGTGGCGCCGCTGGTGAATATCACCCGCAGGGGATCGGCTACCCCAAGGAGCTTTGCTACAGCCCTACGGGCCCTCAGGGCAATGGCCCCTGCCTCCAGGCCTTCAAAATTCCGTCCGGCGTTGAGATGCGTCTCCCCTAAATATCCGTGCAGTTCTTGAACTACCACCGGGGATAATGCAGGAGAAGTGGCGGCGTAATTTGCGTATATCATATCACAATTATAGTGTGATAACCCCGGACGCCTTTGCCAGGGTGTTTGTTATTTTCATCATGTCAACGATACTTCCTACGGCGAGGGATTCGGTCAACTTATAGTAATTGGCGCAGGTACCGCAGGTATATACTTCCGTGCCTTTTTCCTGGAGAACTTTTAGATCAGGCACGGTGTTTGCCCCTTCGGTGGTGAGATGTGCACCGCCATTCAAAAATATAACCGCTTCCGGCAGGGGATTTAATTGGGTCAGGGAAAATATGAAACCCTTGATGAGCAGTTTCCCAAGATCCTCCGCCCCCCTGCCCATGCTGTCCGCAGTGATGAGAACCACCGGCCCCTTCTTCACGCTCCCCACAGCGGGCGCATCAGATGCAGTTGCGGGAGCTTCCGGGGGCTCGTTAAAAGCCTTGTTGGGGTCCTTGAGGATAGTCACCTTATAGAGCGATGCCCCCTCCTCGGTGTACGAAAAACCGCAGTCTGTTCCTTTAGCCATCTTCTCAAGGTTCTGCACCGCAACAAAATTGTCTACCAAAACCACCACACCATCCGCGCCCGGTTCGGCAAGGGCTTTCTTGGCGTTTACCACAGGAATCGGGCAGGGATTTCCCTGCATATCCAATGTTTTCATATATAACTCCTATTTAGTGCAAGGATCTTCACCTTATCTGAATAGTATCACCTTTCCCGCCCTCGGCGCAACTTCCCCTATGATTGCGGCGTGTTCATCCCCGGCTTCCCTGATGCGGGCAGTAAGCGTCTCTGCCTCGTCGGGGGGCACGGCTATCAAAAGTCCTCCGGATGTCTGGGGATCGAATAACAGTTCCTGGGTGGCAAAGGGGAGCGCGCTTACATCGGCGTATTTGCTTCCACGGTTGCGGTTACGCTGGCCCGCGGCGGTCAGCAGATATTCGTTTGCATAGGTTACTGCCTCCGGGATAAGGGGCAAGGCATCGGGGTACAGTAGTATTGCCGCCTGATCCCCCGCCATCTCCAGGGCATGGACAAGCAGCCCGAAACCGGTAACATCCGTACAGGCGCTTACGTTAAAACCCGCCATGCTCTCACAGGCATAGCGGTTGAGCCGCTCCATGGAGGCTATGGCCTGCCGAACCGCCCCCTCACCGGCCATCTCAACCCGCAGAGCAGCCATCACAATCCCTACGCCCAGGGGTTTGGTCAATATTATTTTATGCCCAATCTTTGGGGTGTTGTTGCGTATCACCTTTGCTGTCTCGACCATGCCGGTGACGGCCAGCCCATACTTTGGCTCCCTGTCGTATATAGAGTGTCCACCGCCCAAGACGGCCCCTGCCTCTGCGATTTTCTCCGCACCTCCAGCCAGTATATCTGCGAGGACACTTTTCTCCATGGCCTCGGGAAAACATACCAGGTTCAGCGCCACCATGGGTTTGCCGCCCATGGCCCATACATCGCTCAAGGCGTTTGCGGCAGCGATACGCCCAAAGGTACGGGCATCGTCGACCATAGGGGGGAAAAAGTCCGCAGTAAAGATAAGCGAGTTTTTCTCATCAAGCATATAAACTGCGGCATCATCGGAAGTGTCGTAGCCGACCAGCAGTCGTTTGTCGCCGCTTGCAGGCAGCCCCGCCAACAGGCGGGCAAGCCCATCGCTTTCTATCTTCGCCCCGCATCCACCGCTTGTGCAGGAGGACAGTAGTCCTTTTGACAGCAGGGACTCAGTGTTCTTACCCATCCCTTCCTCCATCCGCCCCGTTTATACCGATCTTCCTGTATCCATCCCCGGATTTCTCCCAGGCCTCTTTTATAGCAAGTCCCCGCTCCGACAGAAACGAGGCGGCCCGTTCCAGATCTTCCGGTACAAACCTGAGGCAAAAACCGCATCCCGTTCGTATGCCCGCAGGCATGGGCATGACCCGGACATAAAACCCCTGCTCCACCAACGCCTGCTCCGCCATAATGGCCTGGGTGACACTATCGAAACCGATGATTAGTTCTTTGCTGTTACTTTCCATGCGAGCTGCTATCGTACGGGGTAATGGGCTGCGCTTTTGACAACAAAAAAATGGCGGAGGCGTGTGAGAATCGAACTCACCAAGGACGTTTCCACCCTTTGACGGATTTGAAGTCCGCAGCCGCCACCAGGCGACATTCACCTCCACAGAATAATGATAAGATTGTGAAGCTTTGTTGTCAATCACGGCGGTGGAAACTACGGATCGGAGCTCGGAAACCCTTTTTCGGGATATTAAACCGGGTATATTAATTTTTTTTGGAAAATGCTTGACTCTTTTTTCGCAGGCCGCTACTATTATTTTATCATACTATTTATATAGTATTTATAGGATACTTGCTTAAAAAGCGCTTGCATTATGGGCGGTTATATGCTGCAGGAGGGTTTTATGAAAAAAAGCGCTATGTTTTTACTCTGGGTTGGGGCGGCAATTTCCGTTTCGGAAATATTTACCGGGGGCCTGCTTGCTCCCTTGGGTTTTGTCCAAGGGCTGATTGTAATAATTATCGGACATATAATCGGAACAGCGCTTTTTGCGGGGGGCGCTTATGTTTCTTATTGCCGGAAAGTTAATGCCATGGACAGCGTGGCTTTTTCTTTTGGTAAACTCGGAGGAAAATTAGTCGCCCTGTGTAATTTGGTACAACTTGTGGGCTGGATTATCATTTTAGTTGTACAGGCAGGGGGCGCTATTGCCGGTGTATTTCCTAATCTGCCTTTCTGGACAGTAACACTGACGCTGTCTATACTTCAAATAGTATGGGCTGTGATTTTTGGTACTCCGGGAGGCCGCATAAACGATATAGCGGTTGTTCTCTTGGCAGGACTTTGTGTTTTATTTCTCGTTGAATCATTTGGATACAACGCCGGATCCTTATCCATTTCAACTAACATGAGCATAATGTTAGGAATAGAATTGTCCATAGCCATGCCGGTTTCCTGGCTGCCATTGGTGGGAGACTATTCCTGCAAAGCAAATGACAAAATTGGCGCTACGCTAATGCCCTTTCTTGGATATTTTTTGGGGAGTTGCTTTATGTATATCATTGGGCTTTCCATTGCGGTTTCAAGCGGGAATGATATTTTCGCTTTTATCGCATCAAGCAGGTTTCGATATGTCGCCTGTGGTATAGTTTTATTGTCTACCATAACCACCAACTTTGTCGCTATTTATTCCGCAGCGGTTTCATCAACACAATGGATAAAAATCAAAAACATCAGGACATCAATTCTGATGGTTGGGATATTTACACTGGTTGTTTCTGTGTTTTTTCCGGTCAGCCGCTTTGAGTTAATTCTGGAGAAATTCCTTACCTCTATCACCATGGTATTTGTGCCGATATTTACGCTTATTTTGCTTGAGTTCTTCATGAAAAAACAAACGACTGAAAAACACAATAATTGGGGGCAGTTGTTTATTGTGCTTATCGGCATAGCCGGTAATTGGCTGTTTAATAAATACGGTATTTTTATCCCCACGGTTATGACCATCCTGTTGGTTTCAACTTTATTTGTCATTAAATATATTATTGGTGGAAATAAAGCATGGAGAAAATGATATCGGAAAAATGGCGCCTAACAAGATTGTCGATTTAAGCAAGTATATCATTTAGGCGCATATACCCGTATCTGACCGGATACGTCCTATGATTTGGGCAGATTCACCCGCCTCATGCCCTCCATTGCCTGTAGCGCGTTCCGCGTAAAAAACACTTGAGTTTTTCCAGTTCCCATAGTATTCTGTTAAGTATAAAAGCGTTAAACCTCATAGGAGGAGAAGAAATGGCGGTAAAAGAAATCCAGACCACCTGTGCGTACTGCGGAGCGGGGTGCCAGCTATTGTTTACGGTAGACCAGGATGTGAACAAGATCCTTGATGTGCATCCTGTTCAGGGCAGAACCAACGAAGGCACGGCCTGTTTGAAAGGCTGGTACGGGTGGGATTACCTCAATGACCCCCAGATTATCTCTAAAAGGCTCGCCAAGCCCATGATTCGCAAGGGCGGTAAAAATAGTCCCCTGGAAGAGGTAGAATGGGACGAAGCCATTGCCTATACGGCGGGCCGGCTCATGGAAATTAAGGAAAAATACGGCCCCAACGCCATCATGGGCACCGGTTCGGCCCGGGGCTCGGGCAACGAGTCCAACTATATCATGCAGAAATTTATGCGCGCAGCGGTGGGCACCAACAATGTCGACCACTGCGCGCGGATATGACACGCTCCTTCTGTAGCGGGTCTACAGTATTCACTAGGTTCAGGCGCCATGACCATGGGAGTGCCTGAAATAGAAGATGCAGCTCTTTTGTTTGTTTTCGGCTATAACGGCGCTGATTCTCACCCCATAGTCGCTCGCCGCATTGTGCGCGCCAAGGAAAAGGGCGCCAAGATAATCTGCGTCGATCCCCGGATCATAGAGACCGCCCGTATTGCGGACATGCATCTCCAGCTTAAAGGCGGCTCAAACCTGCTGCTGGTCAACGCTCTGGCCAATGTTATCTTGGAAGAAGGGCTCTGTGATTATGACTTTATCGAAAAACACGCCAATGGATTCGACGAGTTTAAGGAAATTGTAAAGAAATATACCCCCGAAGGCGTGGCTGCCCAGACCCAGATCTCCGCCGAGGATATCAGAAAGGCCGCCCGGATGTATGCCGCCAGCGGACGTTCCATGATCCTGTACGGCATGGGGGTCTGCCAGTTCGGGCAGGCCGTGGACGTGGTCAAGGGTTTGGCCAACCTGGCCATCATGACCGGCAACCTGGGCCGTCCCTCCACGGGCATCGGCCCGGTGCGGGGCCAGAACAACGTGCAGGGCGCCTGCGATATGGGGGCCTTGCCCAATGTCTATCCGGGCTACCAGAGCGTCACCGTCCCGGCGATACAGGAAAAATTCGAAAAAGCCTGGGGGGTCAAACTGTCCGATAAGCCTGGCATTACCCTGACCGTGGTGCCCCACCATGTGCTGCACGAAACCGACCCTGCAAAACAGATCCACGCCTATTACATAATGGGGGAGGACCCGGTCCAATCCGACCCGGATTCGACGGAAGTGCGGGAGTCTCTGGAGAAATGCGACTTCGTGGTTATGCAGGACATTTATATGAACAAAACCGGCCAGTACGCCGATGTTCTTCTGCCGGCCACGGGCTGGTGCGAGCATGACTCGGTTTTCTCCTGCTGCGACCGGGGCTTTCAGAAGGCCCGCAAGGTCATCGAGCCTTCGGGGGATGTGAAGAACGACTGGGAAATCATCAGCCTGATTTCTACGGCCATGGGCTACCCCATGAAGTATAACAACACCGTAGAAATCTGGAACGAGCTGATCGAACTCTGCCCCAGTTTCGCCGGCGCCACCGACGAGAAGCTTGAAAGGAACCTCTCCATCCAGTGGCCCTGCCGGGACAAGGCAGCGAGCGATTTGGGTACGGTCTACCTGCACAGGGGCGGCAAATTCGCCAACGCCGACGGCAAGGCCAACTTTTTCGCCACCGAATGGCGGCCGCCTCAGGAAGTGGAAAACAAAGAGTATCCCCTCACCCTGTGTACGGTCCGCGAAGTGGGCCACTATTCGGTGCGCACCATGACCGGTAACTGCCGGACCCTCCGCAACCTTGAGGATGAGCCGGGCTGGGTACAGATTTCGGCGAGGGATGCGGAAAAGCTTGGCATAAAACACCAAGAGCTTGTCAGGATAAGCTCAAAACGCGGCTCCGTTATTACCCGGGCCAATATTACCTCCCGGGTCAAGAAGGGCGCCGTGTACATGACCTACCAGTGGTGGGTCGGCGCCTGTAACGAACTGACGAATAGTTCCCTTGACCCCATAAGCAAGACCCCGGAGTACAAGTACTGCGCCTGCAAGGTGGAAAGGCTTCCGGATCAAAAAGCGGCCTGGGACGCGGTGAACAAGACCTTGGCGGATTTGAGAAACAAGATGTTCATCAGCGTTGAACGGGAGGGTGTCTCGGGGTAAGCGGTTTTGTAAAACCAAACCATTGACCCGTTCCGGCTCAGTCGGTACGATATGGGGTAATGAAGGGCCTTAACCGGATCCGTGACCGGATCGAAATAGCCATCGAGATTACCAGGGACAGTAAGGTTCCCATCCTTTTGATGGCAAACCCGGGACTGGCCAAATCAACGGTGGTGTACAACTGGGCCGGACGCAACGGCTACCATATTGAAACCCTTATCGGCTCCCGGTTTTCCCAGGAGGAGATCCTGGGTTTTCAGGTCAGGGCGGAGGACCGTGAAACCGGGGAGCACTATCTGGAACTTCTGGCCCCCCACTGGTACCGGAACATCCTGGATCAGGAAAATAACTTTCATGTGCCGTCGGTGCTGTTCCTGGACGAGCTGAGTACCGCCCAGGAAAATGTTCAAGGGGCTCTGCTGCAGTTGGTCTTTGAGCGGAAAATCGGAAACGGCCGGACCCTGCCCGAATCGACCCTGGTTATCGCCGCGGCAAACTACAAGCAGAATATCCCCTTTCAGTTCAATATCATGGCCCCCATCCTCAACCGTTTTTGTATCATCAACCTGTCCTACGAAAGCAACGATAGTTTTCTTGACGAGTTTCTCCAGGATGAAGCGGACCTTGCGAAGGACCCCGTGGTCTTTGCGGAAAAAGAAATTACGCTCTGGCAGAAAAACTACCTCCGGGACGGATTGAAGATGATGTTCAGGACTCTTTTCCGTTCCTTTGAGGAGGATAACCGGGATATGGATAAGGACCTTATCTACACCATGGACATCAATAATCAGGTCTACAATACCATGTACGATGACGACTCCCGGTATGTATACAACTTTATTTCCGGCCGTACCCTCTGGTATCTCTACAAGATAAGCCTGTCCTTCCTCCGCAAAGGCCTGACCTTGGAGGCGCACGATGCTGCCATACTTAACATGGTCTATGGCCTCATCGGCCTTGGAACCAACACCTTTACTGAAAAACAACGCAAGGCGTATCTAAAGAGCGCAGAAACCCTGTACCGGCGGCTCTACGATGTCCTATCCTCCCGGAATGACACCGGAACGACCACGGCTGCCGGTGAAGCTCAGCGCGCATCCCTGGACTTCCGGGGCAAGAGCATAGCGGACGCCGTCAACGAATGGGTTCTCTTTCATGAATCTTCGATGCTCCACGACATCAAGGATCCGAACCTGGAAGCCCTGACTATCCACATCAGCGCATCCTATGGCCTTAACGCCGAAGACACCGAGCGTCTCCGCCAGAAGATCACCCATAACAAGGCGGATCTCTACACCTTTTCCAACGATATGCAGCGCCTGGACTACCTCATCGGTATCCTCGAGGAGGAACAGAATCTTTCGGAAAACGCTAAGGATACGCAAGAGAAGAACCGTGAAGGCGATCCCCTTAACCGGCTCCGCGGAATCCGTGAGGCTTATGCGGAACTTCGTGACGAAGCGGTGAAGCTTATGATGAAGAACACGGGGTAAAGGACTAAGCCTTGCCGGAAAATGGAGATTGGGAGCCTGCCCAATACCGGGTAACAAACAAACTGCTGGAACGGCTTAATATCCGCATCAGTTATATTGACGTCCCTGGGATAAAGGGGGCGCCGCTAAGTTTTTCCTACCGGGCCATGCGGGGTGAGTACTGTATCTACATTGACCGGAAAGCAGATAGGCCGACTTTTATGGCCCGGGATCTCCACGAGAAAGGGCATATCCTCTACAACCACTTTAACCGGCCCAGGGCGCACCGCCAGCAGTTTGAAGAATTTTTCCGGCGCAACCTCCACAGTTTTCTTGCGCGCCTTCCTCCGGAGCGGAACTTAAACTCCAAGCTGGGTACCTATTCTACGTATATCTACAACCGTTTTTCTGACATAGCCCAGGCCATGGAGATAAATACCAAGCTTTTCAAAGAGGATCGTAAGGTGTTGCAAGTTGCGCGGGAAACTTCGCTGCAAAATACGCCCGGCGGTCCTCTGGAGGGATTCATCTTCCCCCGGGAGACGTGGCCCGAGGGACTGGACTGGATGAGCTATATGAGCTTCCTCTGCACCGAGCTGAACTTCTTTCTGGACCATATAGGGGACGGGCCGGGCAAAAAAATTAAGTCGAGCGACGTCAGCGCCTATAACGCCATGCAGGCCGTTGAACGGCGTATACAGGATATCCAGGAAACCCGAAAGACCGCTGCGGATGCGGACAGCAACGCCGCCTACGAACCGGAAGTCATCAGGCACGGCAGGACCGATAATTATACCGATACCAAGACGGTCAACACCGTTACGGAATTAAACGATGTTAAGGACCTGGTACGAATACTGCGGGAACGGAGCCTCCTCCTTAAGCGGAACCGGCTCCACACGGACATTCTCTATAATATTAACCGTAATCGGTTTGGGGATATCCTCATCCCCCGGCGTTACCGCATTGAAAACTACAACCTGAACAACCTGTGTATACTGCTGGATGTGTCCGGCAGCGTTCCTCCGGGCTTTGTTAAGCGGGTTATCCAAACCATTATGCGTGCCGAAGGAGCCTTTTACAAAGGCGCCTTTAACAAACACCTGAGCCGCCTGGTCTGCTGGTCCGACAGCCTTTGTTCCGATACCTCCTTGGCGGACATTGGCGCCATAACCTTAGGCGGGGGTACCGTGTTGGGTGCAGGTATCGAATACTGTAAACAGTACCTCAACGAGCGGTCCAGTTTCTTTATCATCAGCGATTTCCAGGATGACCTTAACGACTGGATCAGCGCCGCCCGAGACCTGGGCTGCCAAAAAACCGCCGTGGGATACGGCCGATTTGGCCGGGATACCTCGTTTGAACGGTGGTTTTCCGCCATAGGTTCCAATGCGGACTACCGTAAGAACCCCGTGGACATACGACGTTTTGTGTCGGTGTTTAACACGGTGCTGCTGCGGGATGATGTGGTACAGCGGGAGGGCTTGACCGGGTAAGGTAAATTGTTTATACTTTAGTGTATTACGATACAGTGTAATATGATACACTATATCATATTACACTAAAGTATCCGGAGGCGTAGGATGTTTGTGGGAAGAAAACGGGAACTGGAAGCTCTGGAAAAGCAATATGCCGGGAACGATTTTGAATTTGCGGTCATATACGGACGCCGGAGGGTGGGAAAAACATCCCTCATAGTTGAATTTATTAAGGATAAGCCGGCGGTATTTTTTACCGGCCGGGAAACCAACCTGGCGGAAAATCTGGTGCTGCTCAGTGGGAGTATTCAGGCCTCCCGGTTTGGGGTAGAAAAGGCGCCGGTTTATCAGTCTATCGACGATGCCCTGGACCGGGTCTTCAGCGCCGCTGATGGCAAGCGGCTTATCTTTGTGATTGACGAGTACCCCTACCTGGCAGGGGCTTGGCGGGGAATATCTTCGACCCTCCAGGAAAAGATCGATCACCGTTCAAAAAAATGCAGGCTTTTTTTAATCCTCTGCGGATCATCCCTTTCCTTTATGGAAAACCAGGTGCTGGGGTACCAAAGTCCTCTGTACGGAAGACGAACCGCTCAGTATAAGATTGAGCCCTTTGATTTTTTTGAGGCCGGAGAATTTTTTCCCAACCTAAACAGCCAGGACAGCGCCGCTATCTATGCCATGGCCGGGGGTATTCCCTCATACCTGAACCGGTTTATCGGCTCTGCACCCCTCAAAGAAAAGGTGATCGCCAACTTCCTTAGTCCCCAGGGTTTTCTTTTTGAGGAGCCGGAAAATCTCCTGAAACAGGAACTGCGGGATCCGGCGAACTACAACGCCCTTATTCGGGAGATTGCCCGTGGAGCAACCCGGGTTTCGGAGATCGCCTCTAAAACAGGTCTGGAAACCGGCGTAGCAAGCCACTACCTTGATACCCTCATACAGCTGGGAATTGTTGAACGGGAAATGCCCGTCACCGAGGAGGTTCAGGGAAAAACCCGCGGCAGGAAATCGCTCTACACGGTTAAGGATAATCTTTTCTGTTTTTGGTACCGATTTATCCCCGGCATTATTGATATTATTCAGCATAACAACACGGAGAAAGCCTGGGACTTTATTGCCGAAGGGTTCAGCGCCTACATGGGCAGGGTATTTGAAGAAATTTGCCGACAGTATCTCTGGCGGGAAAACACTGCAGGCAGACTACCCTTCTTTTTTCAGCAGGAGGGCCGCTGGTGGGGACATGATCCATTGCAGAAAATGGAATCCAAAATCGACATCCTGGCAATTCAGGGCAAGACCCATGCGCTGTTCTGCGAATGCAAGTGGAGAAACGAAGGAACCGGCAGGGACGTCCTTGAAGCCCTGTTACAAAAAGCGGATCATTTCCGGTTTGAACAGAAATACTACATCCTTTTTTCAAAGAGCCCCTTTACCGTGGGATGCAAAAAACTAGCCGCAGAGAGGGGGGGTGTCAGGCTGCTTAGCTTTAGGGAGATGAACGTAAACCGCTGACAGTATTATTGTCCCTACAATTTCTCAAAATCCGCAGCGCCATGTTTGCATATGGGGCACACAAAATCCGGCGGGAGTACATCCCCTTCGTACACATATCCGCAAATTTTGCATATATACCCTTTCTTTTTGGAAGATTCTACCGGAGGCTTGGGTTTAATGTGATCAAAATAATACTGGTATGTTACGGACTGCACGGCGTTCAACACCGCCGCTTCGGTGACATCGGCAATAACCAAAGTGTGGGTATCGTAGTCGCTTGTGCTGATAATTTTACCGGAAATATAGCTATTGGCATAGCGGGGTTCATACAGTATGCCGTTAGGGCTGCGCTTTTTTTCCTGCGCACCGGCAAACTTATCAACGGTCCGGCCGCTCTGAAAGCCAAACTGCTGAAAAACAGAAAATGGTGTTTCAACACCTAAAACAGAAACATTAAAAATACCGGTTTTAAGTATCATGTCGTGGGTAAAATTGTTTTTGTTGACCGTAAGGGATATGCGTTTGGGTATATCCGTCATCTGGGAAACGGTGTTGATAATACAGCCGTTATCCTTATCGCCGTCCTTTGCCGTTAGAATGAAAAGTCCATAACTCAGCTTAAAAAATGCAGCATTATCAATACCGGTTAAATCAGACATACCTGCTCCTTTGTAAAATCTACAAAATTTCTAATATCTATTATAGTATAGCATAAAAAAATGAGTTGGCTAGTTTTTTTTGATAAATTTTTGTAAAATTTACCTGAGGGTATCCAAATTTGACTTTATTCACCGCTTCTCCGTACATTTAATGACGTAGCGCTATGTATAAAAATTGGAAAAGAAATACCGTCCTGTTTTTAACCGGACAGGCCATCTCCCTTTTCGGTTCAGCCCTGGTCCATTACGCAATCGTCTGGTATATCACCCTCCATACCCGGTCAGGGGCAATGATGACCGTTGCGATCATCTGCGGCAGCTTACCGACTTTTTTTATATCCCCCTTCGGCGGGGTGTGGGCGGATCGGTATAACCGTAAACTCCTCATCAACATTGCCGACGGGATCATCGCGTTAAGTACCCTTGCTATGGCGTTGTTTTTTATTCTGCACGGCAAAATCGATCTTATCTGGCTTTTGTTTCTGAACCTCGGTATCCGGGCCCTGGGAACCGGTGTGCAGACACCGGCGGTAAACGCCCTCATCCCCCAGCTGGTACCGGATGAACACCTGACCCGGGTGAACGGTATCAATAGTTCCGTCAATTCCCTGTCTTCCCTGCTGGCCCCCATGCTCAGCGGGGCACTCCTCAGCTTTTCACGGATAGAGTATATCTTTTTTATTGATGTGGCCACCGCCGTCATCGGTATCAATATTGTGTTTATTTTTGTCCATATTCCCGGTGAAACACAATCGCTGTGGAAAAAAGCAGCCGGTACAAATTCCCGGTCATATTTTGAGGATCTTAAAAAAGGCTGCCGTTATATGTTGGATCATGGGTTTATCAAAAGGATGTTCATCTTTTCTGTTTTCTTTTTCCTGCTGATTACCCCGGGTGTTTTCTTAACGCCCCTTCAGATAGCCCGGAAATTCGGCGGCGAAGTATGGCGGCTTTCGGTAATGGAAATACTGTTTTCGGCGGGTATGATCCTGGGCGGCCTTTTAATTAGTGTTTGGGGCGGTTTTAAAAACCGTGTCCGGACCATGGCATTTGCCTGTTTCCTTTTTGGCTGCGGTGACATCTGTCTGGGACTCGTCCCCCATTACGGAATCTACATCATGGTGATGGCCTTCTCCGGTATGATCGTACCCTTTTTCAACACCCCCTTCACCGTTTTATTACAGGAAAAAGTGGAAAGTCAATTTATGGGCCGGGTGTTCAGTTTCCAAAATATGATTTCCAGCATCATGATGCCCCTGGGGATGATCGTCTTTGGCCCCCTGGGTGACGTGATCCCCATCAGCCGGATTCTGGTTTTCTGCGGTTCAGGAACGATTATCCTTGGCGGCTTCTTTATAGGTAATCGGGTCTTGCGGGAAGGGGGGGAGCAGTTTGAGCTGGAGCGTATTGAAAATGCGGATTGACAGTACCGTGTATTAGGGTTTAAATTGATAAAATAATAACGATATGAGCAGCCAAAAAATAGTATTCAAAATTGAAGGCGGAGCTACCGTTTCCGCCCTTGCCCCTGAGGGGGAAACCCTCCTCGAAACTGCCCGGAAAGCCGGGGTTGATATAGACGCCCCCTGTTCGGGGAACGGGACCTGCGGAAAATGCCGGGTTAAGGTGCTTGAAGGAACCGTGCTTGGGGAGGCGCCCCGGCAAATAAGCCCGGAGGACTATGCGGCTGGCTGGCGGCTGGCCTGCGGTATCAAAGCCGCGTCGAACCTTAGTGTAGAGGTTCCTCTTTCCGCCGGGGCTTTTAAAAACCGTATCAAGGTGACGACCCTCAGCGAAGGACGGGAACGGGCCGCCTTTGACGCCCTGGGCAAGGATTTGGACGAGTTGGGTTATCGTGGAGATAGCGGCTTGGAAACAACAGCCATCACCCTGACACTCCCTGCCCTGGACGACGCCATGGCTGACCGTGAACGGCTTTTGGCTAAGTACGCCGAAGAGACCGGCCGGGAAGCCGGGATCGGCATTTTTGCCCTGCGGAAGCTTCCCGGTATCCTGCGGGAATCAGATTTTTCTATTATATGTGTTGCCCGGAAAGGCCCGGATAGGGACCTGATCCTGGATATACTCCCTGCCGCGGCCGGGGCTCAGGCGGTTCTGCCGGGGCTGGCGGTAGATATCGGGACCACCACGGTGGCCATGGTGCTTACGGACCTCCGCACGGGGAAGCTCTTGGCAGGGGGGTCCGGGGGGAATGGGCAGATCCGCTTTGGGGCGGATGTGATCAGCCGGATCATCGAAAGTACCCGGCCTGGCGGTCTGGATAGACTGCGGAAGGCGGTGATTGAGGAGACCATGCTCCCCCTGATCCGCGAGATTTGTACTAAAGCGGGAATCGAGCCTGCGGGTATATACCGGGCGGCGGTGGCTGCCAATACTACCATGACCCAGCTCTTTACCGGGGTTTACGCGGACTTCCTCCGTCTGGAGCCCTATGTGCCGGCCTTCTTCCACGGCGATGGCTTCCGGAGCAGCGACCTGGGTTTGAACCTCAACCCCGATGCCGAAGTGATACTGGCCCCCAGCATAGGCAGCTATGTGGGGGGGGACATTAGCGCCGGGGTCTTTTCATCGGGAATATACAAAAAGGATAGTTTTTCTCTTTTCATAGATTTGGGAACCAACGGGGAACTGGTTTTTGGCAATTCGGAACTGCTCATGTCCTGCGCCTGTTCCGCCGGGCCTGCCTTTGAGGGCGGGGACATCAGCTGCGGTATGCGGGCCACCGACGGGGCGATAGAGGCATGCTCTATCGACGCCGAAACCATGGAGCCATCCCTTACCATTATCGGAGGGGTGGATCAGAAGGCTGCGGGGCTCTGCGGGTCCGGGCTTATCGATACCATTGGGGAGCTTTTCCGCTGCGGGATCATCAATGCCAAGGGGAAATTTATCCGGGAAGGCAAGCGGATTGGGCATGATGAGTACGGCGCGGCTAATTATATCCTGGCTTTTGCCGAAAATAGTGTTAGCGGACAGGATATTGCGTTAAACGAGACGGATATCGACAGTTTTATCCGGGCCAAGGGGGCAATTTTCTCCGCCATCAGGACCATGTTGGCGATCATGGACTTTTCCCCGGACGATATTGAGGAAGTTTATGTGGCCGGGGGTATTGGGAGCGGGATCAACGTAGAAAAAGCCATCCGTATTGGGATGTTCCCTAAAATTTCCCTGGAAAAATACCATTATATCGGTAATACCAGTCTGACCGGGGCCTACGCCATGGTTAATTCCTCCGGCGCCGCATCCAAGGTTATGGAAATCAGCGGGGGGATGACCTACCTGGAATTATCGTCCCATCCGGGGTATATGGACGAATTTGTGGCAGCCTGTTTCCTGCCCCATACCAACGGAGCCCTCTTTGAAGACCGATAACGCGGAGGCGCCGGTAAAAAATCAGCAGTGCGATGTTCCGTTAGCCCATTATCAGGGGCTCTATGAAAGCTTGGATCCCCGGGCGGTTGCGGAACGGTGCGGCCTATTATTTGAGGAAACCCAGGCAGGGGGAGGCTTTTTCCTGCTGCGCCTTATGGGGACCGAATACCGGGCGGCATTTCCGGTTTTTGAACTACGCAGTCTCCAAGGGGACGATGTTCGGGATCCCTATGAAAAGATACTCCTTATCCGGTATCTCTGCGAAGGAAAGTTCTTTGAAAGCCGGGGGAAAAGGCTTTCTTATAACGAAATCCCCTGGGGCGAGACCTATTACCGCAACTTCGAAGGGCGTTGTCTTAAGCGGGCAGCCCATAGCTTCGGAAACGATCTGGCGGCGTTCAGGTGGATGGTGGAGGGTCTTCCCGGACTCTGTTTTGAAGCCCTGGATACGGGGGACGCGGGTTACCGTTTTGAGTTTCTAAACGGGCTTTTCATAAGCCTTTTAATTTGGGCCGGAGATGAGGAGTTTCCGCCATCGGCTCAGATGCTTTTTGACGATAATTTTATCTTTGCCTTTACCGCTGAGGATCTGGCGGTGGTAGGTGAAGTTGTTAT